>PWQB01000515.1 GCA_003556955.1 Nostocaceae cyanobacterium CSSed10_463m | reverse complement strand
TGGAATATTTTTTTATTAGAAGTTCTGTGGTGATTCGTCTCTTTATTAAAATTTGGCATCTTATCGGAAATCCTCATGTTTCAGCTTGTATCTAATTATGTCCATACCAAATGGAGATAGCTGAAGCACGTTCATGCTTACATCCGACAATTTGACAATCGTATTTTTACTGTTTAAATTGTCAAGTCAAAGTATTGGAAATTACCAATATTAGGATGCAAATTAAATGTATATCAGCTGCTTTCTGAGGCTATCTTTATCAGAATAAAAAGGGAAGTTTAAGTGATTAAAATTTTATTGGATGCTGATGTAATATTAGAAGCCTTGATAAATCGCCAAGAATTTACAGAAGATATTAGAGAATTATTAGACAAAGTACACCCATTGATTCAGATGTACATCACAGATATTGGCTGGCAAAAAATTTATACCTATGCTAGATGCTTAAAGAATAGAAATATTGCTGAAGTAGTAGTATATTGGTTACAGGCAAAGATAGAAGTATGCCAAGTTGACCATATCATTCTGCAACAAGCGCGCTTACTACCCTTAAAGGATTTTGAATCTGCTGTAGAGCTATCCTGCGCCAACTATTGGCAACTAAATGCAATTGTGACCCATAATCCAGAAGATTTTGCAGTGTCGAACAATAAGTTGTGGATTTGGTCGATAGCAGAATTGTGTTTGCGTGCAAATCTAGAGGATCAGTTTCAGGAAACTATATCTAGTTAAACTCTAGTAATCAGTTTGCAACTTTAATGTTATAGCAACCGTCAAGGCGGTTAACCAAGTCAAAGTCAGCATTTGACTTTTGCCCTACACTTGTGCGATGAGAATAATTTTCAAGGTTTAATATAGAGATTATGTACAAAAATATCGCGTCTATATCAATATTTAAGTGCTAAAGCACAACTACAAACTTCATATTTCGTTACATAACGTTGTTGTTTCTTCCAAATTTGATGATTTGCCGACTTAGGAAATCTCCAATTGTGTTGATTAATTAATCTTGGGATGAAAATTCAGCACAAATGGCCATTCCGTGAGAATATAAAGAAAATCTTAAGAAAGGCGAGAATCATGATCAGTGCTAAGATGATGCAACAAGTTTGGGCTATTATTGAATCTACTCAAGTCAGTACTTTGCTCCAGTTTGATGATGCTGCTTTAATACAATTACTCCTTCAGAAATTTAAGTCTCAGCAAGTCCTTGACATTCAGACAGACAGCAACCTCAATACTTATATTGAATCTAAACTGCCCTTAATTCGTGATACTGCTGAAGGACGGCTATCCTTCGGAAAAGGCAATCACTAATATACTTAGCAAAATAATTACATATAATTAACATATATGGTCAATTAATTTCTCATAATTTAAGCGTTAGAAAAAATATGAGTAACTGGCTAGGAATTGCCCTGGTAGCTTATCTAATTGGAGCAGCAATTGAAGGGGTGAGTACAGTCAGTCAGCTATCTCGTTCATTTCAAGAGTTAGCTCAAGACAAGCAAAATCAATCATTAGAATCAGATACGCCACCTAGCTCGAATCGGCAAATTTTGACTACAATTGCCTCAGTAAGCATTTGTGCAGCTTTTTGCTGGCCTTGCCGGCTTGTCCACCGTTCCATCAAAGGGTGCATCTCATCTAGAAAATTTTGACTTTTTTGGCGTGAGTTTTAGTGCATCCTGATTCAATGCTATGACTTGTGTATCGTATCCACCAACAATTAATAGTGTTGGTGCTTGGACTTGAGGTAATGCTGAACCAGCTAAGTCAGGCCGTCCGCCACGAGAAACCACGGCTTTTACGGACTGGGGGCGTTTTGCAGCAGCTACAAGGGCTGCACCTCCTCCGGTACTCGCTCCGAAGTAACCGACTTGCAGGTGATGAGTGTCTGGATTCTGTGCCAGCCAATCTGTAGTATCAACTAACCGTGATGCTAACAATTGAATATCAAAACGCAAATGTCTTGTAATCAGGTCTATTGCTTCTTCTTCATGAGTTAACAAGTCAATGAGCAGAGTGGCTAGTCCCGCTTGTTGTAAAACTTGAGCAACATATCGATTGCGAGGACTGTGGCGACTGCTACCACTACCATGAGCAAATACGACTATGCCTGTAGTAGCATCTGGAATTACCAGGTTTCCCTCTAGCTTTACCTGTTCTGCTGTGACTGATACCAGATGTTCGGGGTAGTTCTGTGTTGATGTTTGATCCACTGAAAAACCTCCATTACTAGGTAATTAGTGATCAACTTTTGGCATTAGATATTTTTTAATTTTTGATAATCAAGATATTAACGCTAAATAAATGTTCATACTACTCCTAATAGGTAGGATTGCTATACACATCTCTACTTCCTAAAGATATATGGCAAAGTTAAAATGCTGGCTCTAACTGGGTTTGAAATTTTTGTGATGTCCTAAACACCTTGGCAGTTGCTGTAAACTAAAGATACACAAAGCTATAAGCACCCCAGGAGGGGAAGTCAAAAGTATTAAATCTCCTCGCAACGAATGAAACAAACACATTTTTCTTGTTTGGCTAAAATCCTGACTATATAAGGGTTATAAAATGTGTTTATTAGCAGTTAATTGGTTATTTTATGCAAAAAACTACATCTAGCAAGAATGGGGATATTATCCGGCAACTTGCTACCTTAACCGCAATTATTGGCACTTTTGTTGTCAATGTAGTCTCCAATATTTATCCGATCCAGGGATTGAGTATAGGAGAAATTTCTAATACTTTGTTTGCTGATGTTTTGATTATCCCCGCTAACTATGCTTTTGCGATTTGGGGAGTGATTTATCTAGGACTGTTCGCCTTGGGAATTTATCAGTTTCTCCCAACACAAAGGCATAATGGATATTTCCGTAAAACCGGATATTTATTGGTAATTGCTTCTATTGCTCAAATTCTCTGGGTTTATCTTTTTTTATCTAGACTTTTTGCTCTTTCTGTGGTGGCAATACTGCTAATTCTGGTATCACTGATTGCTGTTTATGTGCGTTTAGACATTGGTCGTCAGCGTGTGTCTCAGAGGAGAAAATGGTTTGTTCATGTTCCCATCAGTATTTATCTGGGTTGGATTAGCGTGGCGACTATTGTGAATGTGGCTTCTTGGTTGTATTTGGAGAAGTGGGATGGATGGGGCATTTCTGCTGAATTATGGACTGCTATGATGTTGTTGGGGGCTTTTGTGATTGCAGCATTCATGGTCATCCAGGGTCGAGACTTTGCTTACACAGGCGTAACAGTATGGGCATTGGTAGCGATCGCAATTAAGCAGTGGAATAACCCTTTACTCAGGAACGTGGCATTAATTTCGGCAATTGCCCTAGTACTGATGATCACAATTACAGCAGTAAGAAATGGACGCAAAACCAAACGTAGAAGGAAACGAATGGATGCAAGCCAGTATTGATCCCAAAGATTGGTCATGGCATTTTTGGCCAGCTTTACCATTTTATCCCTACGGTAAACGGCGGACAATTTGCGCGGAAATAGTTAAGGATACCATCTGGACATTCGATCAGCTTCACGGCATTCTCTACACTGTTGTGCCGATTCGGATGACTGTGGTTAAACTCTTGGCCGGAGGACTTCTGGTTTATGCCCCGGTTGCTCCTACTATTGAATGTGTCCGTCTAGTTAACGAGTTGGTTACTCAGCACGGTGATGTTAAGTACATCATTCTGCCTACGAGTTCTGGTTTAGAACATAAGGTTTTTGTCGGGCCTTTTGCCAGATGCTTTCCACAAGCACAGGTTTTTGTGGCTCCCAATCAATGGAGTTTCCCGTTTAATTTACCCCTGAGTTGGTTGGGTTTTCCTGAAAAGCGGACTCAGGTACTTCCAGAAGATAGTAGTCAAAGTCCTTTTGCTGATGATTTCGATTATCAGGTGTTGGATATTGATTTGGGACGGGGTTCATTTGCCGAAGTGGCATTTTTTCACAGGCGATCGCACACTTTGCTGCTGACTGACTCTATACTTTCTGTACCAGCCGAACCACCCGCTATTAATCAATTAGACCCCTATCCATTACTTTTTCATAGTAGGGATCATGCCGGGGAAGCTATCGCAGATCATCCCGAAAATCGCCGCAAGGGATGGCAACGTATTTCATTGTTTGCCGTTTATTTTCGTCCTTATGCCCTAGAAATGACAGAATTAGGGCAAATGTTTCGAGACGCTTTCAAAGCACCACAGCATTCACCAAAGGCTTATTTTGGTTTATTTCCATTTCGTTGGCGAGAAGACTGGCAGCAGTCATTTGATATTTTAAGAGGTAACGGACGTTTATTTGTCGCGCCGATCCTGCAAATCATGATTTTGCCCCAAGCACCAAGACAAGTACTGACTTGGGCTGATCAAGTTGCAACTTGGGATTTTCGCCAAATTATCCCCTGTCATTTTGACTCACCTATTCAGGCCAGTCCCGATGAATTTCGCCAAGCATTCAATTTTTTGGCAAAGCCACCAGTCTTAAGTGAGAACTTATCTGGAAATAGCAACCAGCCTCTGTCAGAGGAAGATATGCAATTTATCCGAGAACTTGAGGCAAATCTCACTAAGCAGGGGATCGCCAAGCCACCGAAAATCTAGTTCGTAATTCGTAGTTCGTAATTCGTAATTCGTAATTGAAATTTGGTTTATAGCCTTTCCCAGTCTAATGAAGTACACACCAATTTATTCCCTGTTCCCTGTTCCCTGTTCCCTGTTCCCTAAAACTAAAAAACTTTGTACCTCA
>PWQB01000278.1 GCA_003556955.1 Nostocaceae cyanobacterium CSSed10_463m | reverse complement strand
TTGATGTATTATTTAAGATTAATTTGCCAATTTTAAGATGAATGAATGGTTTTTTGGCTTCACTAATCAAAGAATAAGCAGCTTGTTGTACACGGTCATGGATAAATTTGTATTTAGGTAATCGCTGATTATTCAGAGTTGATTTTTTTTCTCTCTGATTACTTATTTGCTCATGATTATTTTGGATAACTAAATTGCACATTTGAGGTTCGGTTATAACCAACCCTTGAAGTAAAGCTGGCCATAAATCAGCAGCCGTATCTACTGCTATTTTCTCATGTACAATAGCTAGAATATTTAGGTCAAATTGGTTACCTATACAGGCCGCCAACTTCAGGACTTTCTGAGTTAGTATTGGCAATTTCATCAGTTGAATTGACATAAATTCCACCACATCATCTGTGAGTGCTAAGTCCTGAATTTTTGAGATATTATACTGCCAATGATTTAGTTGAAGATTAAATTTAATTAGTCCATCTTGATGTAAAGACTTTAAAAATTCATGAACAAAGAAAGGATTACCTTTTGTTTTAGCAAATACCATGTGTGTCAGGGGAATGACATCATTTTCTGGACAGCCAAAAGTATCAGCAATTAACCGATTTAAATTTCCTTGTGTTAAAGGTGTTAGTGTGATATTACCAATATTGGCTCCAGCATTTTTCATATCCCTAATAGCTAAAAATATTGGGTTTAATTCCGCCACTTGATTATGGCGATAAGCACCAATTAGCAAGAGATTTTTTGCAGTTTCTCCGGGAGAAAACGATGAAAAATTTGGGCTATTTCTAGAATTTTCACTAATTAATAATTTAATCAATTTCAATGATGCTAAATCTGCCCATTGCAAGTCATCTAGAAATATCACCAAAGGATGTTCTTTAGTCATAAATACTTGGATGAATTTTTGCAATAATACATTAAATCGATTTTCGGCAGCAGTTCCAGATAGTTCTACCACCTCAACTTGCTTACCAATAATTAGTTCTAATTCAGGAATTACATTAATAATTACTTGCCCTTGTGTACCCAATGCCGACAAAATTCTAGCTTTCCATTGTTGAATTTCGGCATTTGTTGCTAATAATATTTGCCCAATTAAGTCCCGAAAAGCTTGGATGAATCCAAATAAGGGAATATCACGTTGCAATTGGTCATATTTACCCTGAATAAAGCAACTACCCTGCTGTACAATCTGTTTTTGAATCTCATTAACCACTGCTGTTTTGCCAACACCAGATGAGCCGGTCACGAGGATCATTTCTGTTGTACCACTACGGACTCGTTCAAAAGCAGCCAGTAGTTTTTCTACTTCAGTTTCCCGTCCATACAATTTTTCTGAAATCAGGAATCGCTCAGACATATCCGTTAGTCCTAACTTGAAGGTTTTGAGATTGCCTGTTTTTCGTCATTGCTAGAGACATGGTATTAGGGACTTCCAATAAAAAAATATTCCATAGCTGAGGTAGGCAGGGGAGCAGGCTTGCCCTGAGCGCAGTCGAAGGGGAGCAGGGGGGATAAAGAACAAAGATAGTCTGATGAAATGGGGCAATTTATTTTCTGGAAATCCCTTAATAGTCGGTAGCAAAATATTCTATCTCCCCCTAAATCTAAGCTATATGCAGTTTTTGGAAACCCAAAAAACCGCTCTAACTCCTCTAATCAAAGGGGACTAAGGGGGATAAGTCAGTGTCTCAAATCACAGTCTGTCAATATTTAATACAACTGCTAAGTCATCAGAGATTTCATCCGTATTGGCGTGGCAAGCTTAAAATGATGCAAAAAATTGTAGGTTGGGTTGACGGCAGGAAACCCAACATCATTATTGGCAGCGTTGGGTTGCGCTGCGCTTAAGCCAACCTACGTTTAATGCACTATTTTAGGCTTGTCGGTCCGGTAGTCTGGTGAAAGTCTTCGACATGATGTCGTACTTTTCTTAGTATTCCCGCAATACCAATATAAATTATCACGTTCTTTTAAAAAAGACTAAGTAGTAAGTAAAAAATATTGAGATTATATAAGGACTAAAGTCCTGACTACAAACCTGGAATTATTCCTGCTGCTTTACAAGCTATTTTCTAAATGTTTATTTGTAGGGTATGTTGTCGCCTAGCGCAACGCACCCTACCCAATTAAATTTCAGCTACAGCTCGTTCAATCAAGCGACGTGCTAAAGTTTGTGTACCTGTGTGTTCATAGTAATTGGTGGCTACATCTAAGAAAGCAGCCAGATAATCTAACTTGTCATCAGTTAGTTGCACAAAATTTTGCAAATTACCAACTACTTTTTGTGGCGTTAAATTATTTTGGGTAACTAGTCCACCCATCCAACCCTTCACAGAGTCAAAGCTTTCGCCGATAAAGTTTAATTTGCTACCAGCATTGTTACCGGGAATTGCATCTTTAATGTCTTGAAACGTCGAGTTTTGTTCTAACTCTTGGGGACTCATTTGATTCAGTCCAGACAAAGCCTTGTCAATGAAGTTTGGCCCTAGAGGTATCAAACCATCAACACAAACCAAAGCCACCATCCGAATCAGCGACTCACCACTATACTCACCCAAAGAAGCGACAAAATCCCCAATGCTGTCTCCAGGAATACCATTAATTTGGCAGAAAGCCACTAATTCCACTACTAATTTCAGACACAAGTCAATAGTTTGGGCTTTGTCGGCCTTGGGAGTCATTTTGTTTAAAAAACCCAGCAGAGGAATTTTTTCACTAATTTTATTAGCCAAAGCTGCTGTACCCAAGGCTTTATCTGTCTTGTCAACTGTTTGATAAAGCCACATCGCTCGTTGGTATCCTTGGGAGCGATCATTATAAAGATAAATCGCTCTTTCACCAATTTGCTGAATTAAATCTTCATCAGTTTCATGGGTAACAGTCTTAATGGTGTTGACAAAGCCGACTGTATTTTGCCACTGTCCAGGAGCGACAAAATCTAAGGCGTTCAACATGGAAATAGTCAAGCCGCTAGTGGGAAGTTCATCAACTAACTCAAAAATTGGTTTATTCACAAGTCTCTCCTAATTGGGGTTGTTACTGGGCGTAGTTAAGGTTATTTCAATGTAGCTAAACCATCAAGATTAAATTTCTCGATCCATTCGGCGCGATCGCTGGCAGTAAATGACGGATCACGAGATAATACTTTTACTTGGTAACGGTTATTTACTAGCACTGCTGTTTGAGTATTGCCAATTTCCCGCGCCGGATAACCAGCAATTTCTTTGGTGCTATTAGAGTAACTGGCGGCTGTTGCTGGCGTGCTGGTAGTATCAGAAACAGCTAACATCGCTAAATCTTTACCATCTTTTTTCAACTTAGCTTCAGCAAAACCTTTTTTCTCTTGGGTAAATACTCTCTCGTAGCCATCACCAGATGGAGGAAAGAATTTATTAAATTCTCCACCTTGAGTAGCTGTTTCGACAACTGCTTGACCTCTTTTTTGTTGAGTACTTTCTTGCTGTACCTGATCAAAGCGACCGGGTTCGTCTGGAGTACAGGCAGTAGTCAGTAGTAACACTGACAATAATAAAGCAGGTAAAATTTTAGATACGCGAGAGAAATTCATTTTTGGTTGTTCCTGATCTTTAAGCTTTGAGCCAATTATCTGTGCTGAATTCAGTTTTAGCCCAGAAAATTTACTTTTTGATATTTTCTTTTACTCAACACTCTTCCCACTCTTGTACGGGCGGGTTTACTAAGGATTTCGACGAACCACAGACTGACTGTTGAACCCGCCCCTACCCACTCAACACTCTTCCCACTCCCTTGTACAGACGCGATTTATCGCGTCTCCCCACTCAGCACTCAGCACTCTCAGAACGGGAAGCAATGACAGCATAGAATGGATCTCCGCCGCCAGCACCTAACCATTGTAAAAAATTTGGTGCTGTAGATTTATTCACAATCACCTCTGGAACTGTAAATCCAGGGACGGAAGTAAAGTAGTGCTTGACTAATTCCACCCTACTGGCTTCTGAAGCGTCTCGCCAAGCTTGAATCGCCTTTTGGAAAAACATTCGGTTAGAAAAGCTGATAATTACAATACCGCCAGGTTTGAGGATACGATGAATTTCGGCAAATATAGCTTCTGGATATTGCATATACTGTACAGAAACGCAATTGAGAACAGCATCAAAACTTTGGTCTGGTAGGGGTAGTTGAGGTTGTTCGTTGAGATTCTGGACAAAGTAATGATTTAAACGACGATTACGGGCTAACTCTTCGGCGTTGAGTCCGTGTCCCTCTACATGAGCAAATTCTATCTCTGCTGGGAGATGAGACACCCAACTGCTCATCATATCTAGGATACGTGTGTCGGGTTGTAGGCGATCGCGATATAAATCTGTTAGCTGTTGAATAAATCCATCATCGACATGAGTCACAAAGCGGGGATAGTCGTAAAATAGCTTGTCGTCTGTATCGTCTAATTTTTGACGTTGATCTGGTTTGAGTATCATTAAGCTTGATTCTTAATTCAATGTTTTATAGATTTCGTTTATTCCCTTATCTCAGTTTACTACTGTGGATACTCCCCCTATTGCTATTCAGTTCTGGGGATAATAGCCTAATGGCGCATGATGAAGGGCTTTACGCCAGGCGAGGGCGTGTGATGTTTGAATCCGGCGATTGGATAGCTCCTTGGGGTACTGTCCATCATAAAACCCCTGGCCCTTATTGGATAATTGCCATTTCCTACCAGTTATTTGGGGTCAGTGAAGCTAGTGTCCGACTACCTAGCATGATTATGGGG
>PWQB01000754.1 GCA_003556955.1 Nostocaceae cyanobacterium CSSed10_463m | reverse complement strand
GAATTTTTGCAAAGGATAGCGCAAGGTGAAAATATTGAATCTGCTTTAGCAGGAGATAAAACACTTGCTTCGATTCGAGGTGGTGTAGACTGGGCTGCTCGTAAACCAGAATCTCAATTTACATTAAAGGTGCTAATGCAGGGTGAGGATGAAATAACAGATTATTTATATGTTATTCAAATACAAACCTTACCTGAAGTGAGAGTGATAAAAGAATATATTGAACCTCAAACTTTGCAAGAAAATAGTGAATTAGAGCAGTTAAAAGTGTTGAATTTAAAAAGTTCTGTATTTTATACAAAAAGTGGCTTGAAATCTGTTGATTCCCGTATTAACCTTATTGAATTAGAGCAATTAAATCTATTCTTTGCAAAACAAATATCACAACATGAAAATGCAGTAAAATTTTTAGATGATTATTATCTTCCCTTTAAGCTGAAAATAGCTTCCTTTGTTATTTCAACTTTAGAAAAAACTTTTATTCTCAATCCAATACCTTCTCAAATGCGTGATTATTCCACACTTTCTGATACCCTAGAAAGTCGCAATAACCCACCGGAGGTTCAAACCCCCGTCTGATAGCGAAAGTCGTCTAAAGACGACTGGGAAAAGATTTAAGTCCATTTTAATTGACTTTAGCTATGATGTTTTTTTATGTATAATTTTAAAGATTATTACTCTAAAACTCTATTGGGGAAAAGAGGGTAAAGCAATAAAATTGATAAAATTGAGATGCTTATGCAAATAGGAGAATCAAGTGGAAGGTAAGAGATTTATCCACAAACTACGATTAGAAAATTTTCTTTCCTATGGAAGTGAGGGAGAAGAAATTGAATTACAACCGCTAAATGTTTTAATTGGTGCTAATACTTCCGGTAAATCAAATTTAATTGAAGCTTTGGGAATTTTACGGGCTACACCTATAGATTTACCCGCCCCATTTCGTCAAGGTGGAGGAGTAAGTGAGTTTCTATGGAAGGGTGGACAGGAAAACCCAGTAGCTACAATTGAAGCTACCTTAGATTATCCTCAAAGACCCCAAAATCTACATTATAAAGTTAGCTTGACAGAAGTTGGTCAAAGACTAGAATTAATCGATGAAGCTGTAGAAAATGAAGAACGATATGAAGGTGAACATGATGTTTATTTTTACTATCGTTATCAGGGTGGTCGCCCGGTTTTAAATATTAACAGTATAGATGATGCTAAACAATTTAAACGCTCTCTTAAACGAGAAGATTTAATTCCTGACCAATCAGTTTTATCTCAGCGAAAAGATCCAGATTTGTATCCAGAACTTTCTTATCTCAGCACTGAATTTTCTAATATCGGTTTATATCGTCATTGGCAGATGGGGCGATATTCAGAACCAAGAAATGCTCAAAAAACTGACTTACCAGAACATCCTCTTCTGGAAAATGGCAGTAATTTAGGACTATTTTTAAATAATCTACAACATCAAATAGGTAACAGAAAAATTATTGAATATCTGAAAAAGTTTTATGAAGTAGCCGAAGAGTTGAGTGTAAGAATATATGGCGGTACTGTACAGATATTTATTCGTGAAGAAGGTCTAAGTCAACCAATTCCTGCAAATAGATTATCTGATGGTACACTTCGTTATTTATTTTTAATGGCTTTATTACTTGACCCAACCCCACCTCCACTTATTTGTCTTGAAGAACCAGAGATTGGTTTACACCCTGATATTTTACCAACTATTGCAGAAATGCTAATTGAAGCGTCACAGAGAACACAATTAATAGTGACAACTCATTCTGATGCTTTAATTTCCGCTTTGAGTGAATATCCCGAATCAGTCTTAGTTTGTGAACGAGATGAAAAAGGTTCTCACCTCCGCCGCCTGGAACCTGATAAACTCAAAGATTGGCTAGAAAATTATACTCTTGGCGACCTCTGGCGCATGGGTGAAATTGGGGGGAATCGGTGGTAAAAGAAATTCGGATTTATATAGAGGGTGGTGGTGATGGTAAAAATACTAAAGCTTTGATTAGGAAAGGATTTAGTCAATTTCTCAAACAATTTAAATTGAATATTACTATTTGTGGTTCTCGTAATAACGCTTTTCGTGATTTTAGAAATGCTTTAAAATCTTATCCAAATGCTTTTAATATTTTGCTGGTAGACGCAGAAGCCCCTGTAACCATAAATTCTCCTTGGGGACATTTGAAGTTTAGGGATAATTGGGATAAACCTTCAGAAGTTGATGATAGTCAATGTTATTTGATGGTTCAAACAATGGAGGCTTGGTTTATTGCTGATATTGAAACTCTAAAGAAATTTTACGGTAAGGATTTTCTAGAAAATGCCATTCCTAAAACTTTAAATGTGGAGACAATTGATAAACAAAATCTAGAACGCAGTCTCAAAGCTGCTACGCGTAAAACTAGCAAAGGTGAGTATCACAAAATTAAACACGCTTCTAAGCTTTTGGAATTGCTGGATGTGAATAAGGTTCGCCAGGCTTCGCCAAACTGCGATCGCCTACTGAAAACTTTAACTCAGAAGATAACAAAAGTTTGAGCGATCGCCTACTCATCCCCACATCACGTTATCATCAGGTATTGTGGAATCTCCGTGCATCACCCCTAGCATTATGACTGCTTCTCAATCTGAAACTCAACCAACGGAACCCAACATCCCTGCTACGCCTCACGTGGATACTCAATTGGTAGACCGCAGTAAGCTGAGTAAGATGTATCAGCATTATGTGGAAGTCAAAGATAAACATCCTCATGCTTTGCTGCTATATCGGGTAGGAGATTTTTTTGAAACTTTTTTCCAAGACGCTGTAACTGTCTCCAGAGAATTGGAACTTGTTCTCACCAGTAAACACGGTGGCGAAGTTGGTCGTGTGGCTATGACTGGTGTACCTCATCACGCTTGGGAACGCTATACCACTCAATTGGTGGAAAAAGGCTATGCGGTGGTCATTTGCGACCAAGTAGAAGACGCATCAGAAGCAGTGGGTTTGGTGAAGCGTGAAGTTACCCGCATCCTCACACCAGGGACTTTGCTAGAAGAGGGCATGTTAAAATCTAGTCGCAATAATTACCTTGCGGCTGTGGTAATTGCGGTGAATCATTGGGGTTTAGCTTATGCAGATATCTCTACAGGAGAATTTCTCACAACTCAAGGTAGTGATTTAGAACACTTGACTCAGGAGTTAATGCGGTTGCAGCCTTCTGAGGTGGTGGTTCCTACTAACGCCCCTGATTTGGGTAGCTTGTTGCGTCCCGGAGAAACTTCGCCCCATCTTCCCCAATGTCTACCACCATCATTTTGTTATAGCTTGCGATCGCAACTTCCCTTTTCCCAAGGTGAGGCTAGATCCAAATTACTCGAAAAATTCAAAGTGCGATCGCTCGAAGGACTCGGTTGTGATCATCTTCCTTTAGCTGTGCGGGCGGCTGGTGGTTTGCTGGAATATGTGGAAGATATGCAAAAAGTCAACCCCATAGTTCTGCAAAAGTTACGCACCTATACAATTACTGACTATTTAATTGTTGATAATCAAACTCGCCGTAACCTGGAAATTACGCAAACAGTCCGGGATGGCACATTTCACGGTTCCCTGCTGTGGGCATTAGATAGAAGTAGCACAGCGATGGGCGGGCGGGCGTTGCGGCGCTGGTTATTACAACCGCTTATTGATATTAAAGGCATTGGGGCGCGACAAGATACCATCCAAGAGTTGATCGAAAATACACCCCTGCGTCAAGATTTGCGGCAGTTATTACGGCAAATTTACGATTTAGAACGGCTGACAGGAAGGGCTGGTTCTGGAACTGCAAACGCTAAAGATTTAGTCGCTTTGGCTGATTCCCTCTCACGTTTACCGCAATTATCCCACTTGGTGACTGATGCGCGATCGCCTTTTTTGAAAGCTTTGCAGAGAGTCCCGGTAGAATTAACAGAATTAGCCCAAAAGTTACATGACCATTTGGTAGAGTCGCCACCCATACACATTAAAGAAGGTGGTTTAATTCGTCCAGGGATGAATCCCATGTTGGATGAGCGAAAAGCCACAGTAGAATCAGACCAACAATGGATTGCTAATTTAGAAGTTGATGAACGGGCAAAAACCGGCATCCCCAATTTAAAGGTAGGATTTAATAAAACCTTTGGTTACTACATTAGTATTTCTCGTTCTAAATCTGACCAAGTACCTGAGAATTACATCCGTAAGCAAACTTTAACTAATGAAGAACGTTATATCACCCCAGAGTTGAAAGAACGGGAAGCGCGGATTCTCACAGCACGGGATGATTTAAATCAGTTGGAATATGAGATTTTTGTGGAGTTGCGGGAAGAGGTAGGAGAACAGGCGGAAATTATTCGCAATATTTCCCGTGCTGTGGCTGCGGCTGATGTGTTGTGTGGTTTGGCTGAGTTGGCTGTACAGCAAGGCTACTGTCGTCCCCAGATGGTTGAGGGACGAGAAATTATGATTGTGGATGGTCGTCATCCAGTGGTGGAACAGTCTTTACCTGCTGGGTTTTTTGTGCCAAATTCTACGCAGTTGGGGAGGGAGGAAGGCGCAGAGAAAAGACCGGATTTAGTGATTTTGACTGGGCCGAATGCGAGTGGTAAGAGTTGTTATTTGCGTCAGGTGGGGTTGATTCAGTTAATGGCGCAAATTGGTAGTTTTGTGCCGGCGCGGTTGGCTAAGTTAGGTGTGTGCGATCGCATTTTTCCTCGTGTGGGTGCTGTGGATGATTTATCGACAGGTCAATCTACCT
>PWQB01000411.1 GCA_003556955.1 Nostocaceae cyanobacterium CSSed10_463m | reverse complement strand
AATCCGTCAAAAGACTATCGCCCGTATAAAATCTACCTTGTCTACTTTCCCTCCTTGTCTTCCAAGTCTTGCCTTCACAGATAACATTAAAAACCTACCCTTGTGAGGGGGTCTGGGGTGTAGGAGAAGAGAGAGCAAAACTTTAACTAGCTACTAACCCCCTACCTTCCACCTCCCACATTATCTGCCCATCATCCCATTGCGCCACCGATTCAAGGCTCTCAAATAGGCAACAATAGGAATCTGATAAATTTCCACCAAAATCCATAAAATAATTGATAAATGCAACAAAAAAGTGAAGATTGTCCAGATATATGGTATCCAAGTAATGGGATCATGAGATATTGCGGGAAAGTAGTAAGCTACTATACCAACTAAACTTGTGGGAAGTACGATAAAAGCAATTGCTGCTAGCCCATAACCCCAACCCAATTCCACCCCCTCTAATTGGGCTTCTGTCCAGTTAAAGCCATTCCAGCGCCAAATCAGGGGAGGTTGTCGAGAAGGTGTCTTGATTTGTTGTTGTTCTACGTGAACGGTAAAAATCTCATGGCAGAAATCACAAGCCAT
The DNA here is from genome assembly GCA_003556955.1 of Nostocaceae cyanobacterium CSSed10_463m. Next base: position 4,218 of record PWQB01000411.1, on the reverse strand, counting down.
CGTTTCCATCATTGGCATTCGAGAAATCTTACCTACACGACAAACTGGACAAGGGTAAACTTCTTGAAAGTCAAAAGATGTAGCGAATATTTTGGAACTGGGCATAATACAACTACGTTTTCCATAACCTGGGACTTTCGCGTTACCTTAAAGCCTTGTGTCGTCCATTTTTAAAATTTTAGCCTACACTTTCTCCTTTGATGGAGGCACAATGCCACTTTTTTCTAAACCTTGATCAATATTTCTCAGTAGTTGAAAATCCTCCTCTGGTAAGGGGTAACTATTACTACTTATCAAACCCGCACTATTAGCCGGATGTTTTTCTAAAAAGGAGAATGCTTGACGAAACTGAGCCGGCTTTGCTGCAATTGGTGAATCGAAGTGACAAGGAATAATCCATTCAAAATCCCAACTCGCCACCTTTTCAGCCCAGTCAATGGTTTCTCTTGGTGCGCGATTGAGAATGAGGGTTTGCAAAATTGGTGCGACAAACAAACGTCCCTCACCTCTGAGTATATCGAATGAGCGCTGCCAATCTGAACGCCATTTAAAGGGAAACAAGCCAAAATAGGCTTTTTGTGAGCGATTTGGTGCTTTAATGGCATCAAGCAATACTTTAGACCATTTGACGACCTCTAACACACTGGGACGAAAATACAAAGCAAATAACGAAACTCTTTGCCATCCCTTACGACGATTGGCGGGATTATCTGCAATGATGTCAGATGCTTTGTCTTTAGCATGAAATAGTAAGGGATATGGATCTAATTGGACAATCGCTGGCGGATCTGCTGATACAGATATGACTGAATCTGTTACTAATAAAGTGTGCGATCGCTTGTGGAAAAATGCAACTTCAGCAAACTTACCCGGCCCCAAGTCAATAGGGCCAAGAATTTTATAGTCAAATTGTTGGGCAAATGGGGTTTGGCTCACATCCTCTGGTAATACATGAGTTCGTTTAGCAGGTAAACCCAACCAACTCAGAGGAAGATTTAAGGGAAAACTCCATTGATGCGGGGCGACAAAAACCTCTGAACTAGGAAAGTATCTGGCAAAGGGACCAACAAAAACTTTGTGTTCTAGCCCGGAAATAGTTGGCAAAATAATATACTTAACATCCCCATGTTCTGCTACTAACTCATTCACCAGTCGGATACATTCAGGGGTTGGTGCAACAGGAGCGTATATAAGAAGACCGCCTTGTTCAAGCTTAACTACAGTCATGCGAATTGGCACAACCACGTAGAAAATCCCCTGCATTTGGTCAAAAGTCCAGATGGTGTCTTTAACTACTTCTTTACGGATTGTTTGCCTTTTGCCATAAGGGTAGAGTGGCAATGTAAACCAGAAAGGCCAAGAAAATTCCTGCTGATCAATTTGTTCTGGGCTTACTGCACTTTTATCAACAGCCACTCTGCAACCCCTCCAAGTCCTAACATTAAAATTATGCGAGTTCGACAAGTCTTTTTTGACCTCTCCCCCATCCCCTCTCCGACGCGGAGAGGGGAGTAAAAAGCATAATTTTCCGTTGCTCCTCCCTTTCCTTGCAGGAGAGGGAGGCTGGGAGGGAGAGGTTCCGTCGAATTCACGTTAAAATTATATTAAAAATCTAGGATCTCTTGACAGCAAAATTGAAAAAAGTGCTGAGTCAAAATAGTGTAAATCATTCAGCACTTGATATAATTTTGTGGTTAAGAATAGTTATCAGCTCAAGAATCTAAATCTAGAGCTTGCATTCCTTGGCGTTTAGCAAAAGTTAGCAGACTTCCCAATTGCAACCAAACCAGTAAACAAGTCAAAAGACTGACTGGTAAACCCACACCCAAAGCTAAGGGGGAGGGAAAACCAAATATCTCTAAACCTGATGAGAGGAATAGAGAAACACCAACAGTAATTCCCAGAAATGGTACAAATAATTGTTTTAGTGAAGAAGGTGATTTAGTATCTGGGGCATTATCTGCCGTCCATTGCTGCACTATTACTTTGAGTGTGCCAGATAATGCCAGACCAGAAGTTAAAGCGATTAAAAAACCAATAAGTAACAGGAAATAAGGTGGTTGTTCTGGGTAATAGTACATGAAAACTCCAAATTGTTATAAAAAAGTTATACAGTAAAAATTTTGGTAGGTTTATTTTTTACTGTTTGGTTGCACACCACCAAAAGCAGCAAAGAAACCAGATTTGGGAATCACAGCAGTGACGCTTTCTCGTGATAACTCTGTTAACATACCGATGGCTACGTCTAATAACCGATTCGGTTTAATGTCATCTTTGACTAAATCCCAGAGGCGTTGAACTTCTGCTGTATGGATACGGTCATCTTCGGTGAGTGCTAATACTAACTGTCGGCGAAGAAATTTACCTTCCTCAGACATGAGATATTGTAATCCCATTTGCGCTGTCGGCAAGACATCAAAGCTGCCATCAGTACGAGCAATTTCGATCAAGTTTTCTAAGCGTTGCCACTGAAATTTATCATCTTTAAATAACACGTTCAGTAGTCGCCGTCTTAATTCAGCCGATTCCCCAGTCAGTAAGCGTCGTGCTATGTAGGGATAACCCACTTCCACAATTTTGAAATTGGGGTTAAGACTGAGGGCAATACCTTCTTGAGTTACTAAAGAACGAATAATCAAGGCGAACTTGGCCGGAACTCGAAACGGATATTCATACATCAGTTCCGAGAACTCATCAGTTATGGTTTTGAAGTTAAATTCCTTGACATTTTTGCCAATGGCATTTCCCAATACTGATTCTAATGCCGGGATAATGGGGCAAATATTTGTGTCTGGTGTCAAAAAACCCAAAGCTACAAAGTCGGCGGCTAAATCGGCGTAGTCTTTGTTCACCAGATGCACCAGCGCATCTACTAGAGTTTCTTTGGTATTTTCCTCTAGCTGATCCATCATCCCAAAATCAATGTACGCCATGCGTCCGTCAGTCATAGCAAACAAATTTCCTGGATGGGGGTCAGCATGGAAAAAACCGTGTTCTAATAGCTGTTGCAGTCCTGAAGTCACGCCAACTTGGATAATGACCTCTGGATCTAAACCTGCGGCTTTAATCCTAGTAGTATCCGTGAGTTTAAAGCCATTAATCCATTCCAGAGTTAAAACATGGGTGTTGGTATAACTCCAGTAAATCACCGGAACTTTGACTCGCGGATCATTGCGGAAATTGTGGGCAAATTTTTCGGCGTTACGAGCTTCATTGATGTAATCAATTTCTTCAAATAACTTGATGCCGAACTCGTCCACAATTAAAGTCAGATCGTGACCGAGATTCAAAGGTAGCCAAGGGGCTAACCAGCCAGCTAGCCGGCGCATCAAATAAAGATCGAGTGTAATGACTGGACGTAAGTTGGGGCGCTGCACTTTCACAGCCACTTCTTCGCCAGTTACTAGACGACCACGATAAACTTGCCCTAAACTAGCAGCAGCCACTGGTTGAGGTGACAATTCGCTAAAAACTTGAGAAATTGGTCTGTCTAACTCGGTTTCAATAATTTGATAAGCGATCGCATTATCAAAAGGTGGTAACTGGTCTTGGAGTTTGATCAGTTCCTCTAAGAAATCCTTACGTACCAAGTCTGGACGAGTGGATAGGGCTTGACCTACCTTAATAAAGGTCGGCCCCAGTCTTGTGAGTAGTTCTCTTAACTGTGTAGCGCGTTTACCTTTGTTTTCCTCGACTCGATCTCGCCATTCGTCCAACTTGATGTTGAAAATCCATATAGCAAAAGACCAGATAACTTGTAACATTCGTCCCCAAGCAATCCAGGGACGGTAACGATAGTGACGAGCGATCGCCTCTGAATTGTAGCGTCTTAGCTGACCAGGCTGATTCTGACCCACGCCTTTACATACCTCTTCAACTGGGAATTATATACTTGCATTTTTTATGTCCCCACTCACAAATGAATTGTAAGTCTGGATTTTTGGTAGTTTCGTATGAAAAACTAGAAATTTAAATTGTTTCCGTGTAATATACTCGGCGGTTTTAGCCTACAGTACTGCCCGGATGTTTTTATCTTTTCCTTAATTATACTTTATAAAAGTACAAATATTGCGTTGGGGATGGAAGAAGCAGGGGGAAAAGAGGCAGGGGGGCAGGGGGCCTCACAAGGGTAGGTTTTTAATGTTATCTGTGAAGGCAAGACTTGGAAGACAAGGAGGGAAAGTAGACAAGGTAGATTTTATACGGGCGATAGTCTTT
>PWQB01000444.1 GCA_003556955.1 Nostocaceae cyanobacterium CSSed10_463m | reverse complement strand
TTGTGCCTGATATAGCGTTACATAAATATCTCCCTCTTCTTCCTGAAGCAGCACTGCAAGAGTTCATAGAATGGTGTGTTTTAGATCAGGCAAAAGCCGCAGGTTGTAATTTTACTCCAGACCAAAGTAAGTTAAATAACTTGCCACCAACTGAGTATATTCCTAAGCTGATTGACCAATTTATGAAGGTGAAACCAGACCCAATTAAAGCAGGTTTAGTGGCTGCAATTGCGGGTAAGGAAGCTGACAAACATGGTTTATCTGGTTTAGCCGTTGTTGCTGATTTTATTGCCCTTTACGTTAAGTATTTAATTCCTAAAGATGGCAACACGCCAGAAGAAGCAGAAATGATATTAACTGACGCATCACAAAAGCAATGTGAAAAATTCACGGAAATTGCTAATAAATATGATGTGAAGTTTTAGTTTTTGCCCATAAGTTATTTTTCAGAGGTTTTGTCTGTCTCATTAGCCAAAGCCTCTGATTAAAACTTCATTGAATTATTAGGGCAACAACTCAAAATAATTACAATGTCTTGGACGAACAAAACCAAAATCACGACGGTCAAGTGTCAAGATACGAGTGATGTTATCTCTTTCTGCAAGTGCAATAATAGTTGCATCTGTAAAGTCAAGCTGACTATCAGCATACTCCGCAAGAATTTCATTAACTCGCTCTAAGTCTTTAGGATCAAGTGATTCAAGTCGAATATCACTAGCTGCGAGTTCAATCAAAAAACGACGCATGACTTGATGTCCCAGTCTAGACAAAATTAGATAACAAACTTCAGGCAAGACAGAGGTTGGTAAAACTAATGGTTCACTCAAGGTTGTTGCCACCGTCACAACACGAGAATGATTGCGATCGCTTTTATCGGTAAGTGCAAACAAGAAACTTGTATCGAGGATGGCTGTCATGTAGGATCATCTGATTTGAGACTCCAACCATACACAGGGTTAATTTCGTTTTTTAAAATCTCTTCATCTCTCTCAGAAATGTTAGTTTCATTAGAAGTCCCTAATCCTGCAATGGACATTAAAAAAGAAGATTCATGATGATCTGATTCTTGCTGTTTAGTTGATTTGTAACGAAGATAGTCAACAAAACTAGCAAGTTCAAGTAATGTGTCATCTGGGAGAGCATTAACTGCCTCAATCAATTTTTGCCGTTCTTTCGCACCAGTATTCATTTGCTTAAAATACAGTAGTGTATCTAACTATTATACTTCTGTTTGACTTACTCAAGAGCGTAGGTGATATTTCTTTTTAAGATACATCAAGCTGATAAACTGAAACTGACTTCTACCATTACTTTTGCCCGACTCATGATCAATATCGGGGCGAACACCTGGAGGAAATTTTGTAATGCTAACTATCATTGGTTGCGGTAATCTCAACCGCAGTGACGACGCTGTAGGCGTAATTATTGCCCAACGCCTACAACAATATTTAGCCGCAAATCCCCGTCCTGATGTGGGAGTGTATGACTGTGGAACCGCAGGGATGGAAGTAATGTTTAAAGCCAGGGGTAGTAAAACATTAATAATTGTTGATGCTAGTTCCACAAATTCAGAACCAGGTGCTATATTTAAAGTCCCAGGAAAAGAATTAGAAGCTTTACCAGAACCTAGTTATAACTTACATGATTTTCGCTGGGATCATGCCTTAGCTGCTGGAAGGAAAATATTTGCAAATGAGTTTCCTCAAGATGTCACAGTTTACCTAATTGAAGCCGCAAATCTTGATTTAGGTCTAGAATTAAGTCCCATAGTCAAATCTGCTGCTGATTTAGTTTTTGAACAATTAACCAAATTCATCAACGAGAGTAGATAGACTGAATTAACAATCCAAAATCCAAAATCCAAAATTGGCTTATGCCCAATCACGATAAACAGATAGTTCATCTACTCTCATTTCAAAGGGTATACCTTGGCTATCTGGGGGACAAACACGGATTTTAGCACTGCTGATAATGGAGTTTAACAATGTTCCCATTGGGACTATTTGCTGCAAAACCCGCCAATTGGTAACTTGATCAGGACATTCAATTACCAATGTCATGGCGTTAGCACGGGTTGTCACATACCAGCGACAATTAGAGAGGAGATTTTGAATGATGCGATCGCACCCTTCATAAAAATACCTACTAATCGAATCCTCTAGTTGTTGACGCAGGATAATATCTGCTGATGTCGGCTGCTTGGGATGCGAATCGTCACTATTAAAATAAAAATTATTGTTCACCATCTCTCTTTATGATCCTAGTACAAGTCGGCATAAATAAACAGACTATTCAAATTTAGTGAAAAGCCTGGATAATCAGACTTTTGACTTTTGACTTTTGACTTTTAACTTCCGCCGTCACGGTGGCCTTAGTTATTTGCCAATAGCCATTCCATAGAGAACATTTTTCTTGGTTTGTAATAATTCTTGGGTTTCATCATCGTAAAAAGCACCAATTCCACTACAATCAATTCCCAAATAATTACTCACCAAATAAATTCTTTGTCCGACAAAACCAGCTAATTGCATAGCCGTTTGATAATTAATATAGTCAGATACAAAGAATAAAGTTACAGCACAATCTTTAGCGATGGCTTGATTTACGCATAAATAACCAGTCTGTTCCCCGAAATTACCTGCTTTGAGCAGATGCTTACCTTTATATAATCCCGGCGATATCCCCGCGACTCGATGCACAACAGCGTAAATTTCGATGTCCTCAAAACTCTCTGTTGGTATTGATTGTTCAATGTTTCGCCAGATATATAAATAGTCTTCTTGAGAAATCAACTGTTTCCGGAAACGTCTAATTGAACGCCTATTCCAAACAGCTTCATAAAACTTATCCTTGTCGAAGTCCCATTGTGGCTGTTTTAGTGGCTGTGTTGGACTTTGCTGTACAGCTGTTACTTCATAGCTATGCTCAATAAATTGATTAGCCTCAAAATAATCTGTACCACAAACAAAAGGAACCTTCAGCCTTAAGCGTCTGACTGACTTTTCTTGCACCTCGCCTGAGATCACCCCAGCAGTGATAAACTCTTTATTTTCAAAGCCTAAAACTGTATTGAGAGCAAGTTTGTCAAAGTCAAAAATTAATTGGATATCTTGGTTATGCACATAAGCTGATGCGGCGATCGCGCCTAAATGATGACCACTATCTAAAAAGCAATATCTCAGGCTTCTATCCTGATATTTCCAGCTAGACCTATAATAAACGCAACTAACTAAAAAAATGCAGCCCTTGATACTTTTACCCGGTATAATATAACTCTCTAAGCCATCATCAATTAATTCATAAATGAGAGTTAGACAATTATTCTCAACTTCTAGATGATATATACCATCTACTATTCCTGGCATTCCACGAATTTGGACATAAACCTCTGTCGGATATAAAGCCCCTGCGGAGGGATTTACGCGGAGTTTATAGGGTACATCTTTATATGCCTTTTCCAGAGTAACGGCGCTGGTTAACCAAATAAAAGAATGAAGAGGATTATTGAGATTTAATTGCACCCGTCGATAAAACTTGGGATAAACTTTAAATGCAACTGGCTGAGTTGAAGCATCTACATAATTGGGATTTATTTGTACAGATAAGTAAGAATGCTTAGTTGCATCGTGGTATGCTGTTTCTAAATCCTTACTTGGCAGCATTTTTGAGTAATCCTAAAACTTCTATATTGCTGGCGAAATCTATCGCTTTGTAATCGTCTAAATTTCTTAATTCCAAATTAGGGTTGTGTTGTAGAAGTAATTTTGCAACGCCTGTTTTTCCTGCGGATGCTGCGTACATTAATACAGTTGTGCCGTTATCATTTTGGTTATCAATGTCAATTTTTGCAGATAGCAACAAGCTAATTAACTCGTAATGATTGCCAAAACAAGCAAACCATAAGGCATTATTACTATCATGATTTTTTGCATTAATATTTGCACCTAAATCAATTAGTTCTTTGACAACTGCATACACTCCTTCTCTAGTAGCTTTGATCAAAGCTGTATCGCCATTTTCTCCGCCTTTATTTAAATCATGGGGATTATAGCCTTTGGCTAACAGCCATTGCTTAGTGATTTCACTCATTTTTTGCTTTTTAATCTGATTCATAACTAATCCTTAACATTACTAAATTGACTCAGCAAGATGAATAGTAGGTATAACCTACTATTTTTGAATAAAACAGCATGGCTGATGATTAGAGTTATTAAAACTCTAGCCATTTAATTAATTAATCACTTACAGCATCACTTGAGAAGAAGTCTGTAATTAATCTGACATAGCGGCAGATGAGTTAGGAAATCATAATTATTTGAGCTATACCAGAATGACTCAGGTGAAGATGAAGGCAAGATTTACGCAGATTACCGTTATTTTATTCTGGAAGCTATCTTAGGTTATGCCTAATTTATAACTGAACGAAATTCAGCTATAAATGCCTAAAATTACTTCAGAACTGTCTTTTGCTGGATTTTAAGTTCACTAGCAACAATATAACTTACTTATATATTATCATCTTGATAAATTTAAATTATGAATCATTTATAAAGATGCCAAGACATATTGGGTGCAGCTAATCATAATCAGCAAAAAATCAAGATAATCTTTATAAAAATGTTGCAAGTATAATCAATCTGTTTGATGACTGGTGTGGTGTAAATATGGATAGATGCCAGAATAGTTGATAACAGGATAAATCCTGAATAATTA
>PWQB01000647.1 GCA_003556955.1 Nostocaceae cyanobacterium CSSed10_463m | reverse complement strand
GAAAAGTTGTGGGGAATTTGTCTACCTGTTTTGCTGGTAACTCTAGATTCAATTATCGGTTCTGAGTCGCTGACTTTCAAACAGCGTAAAAAATCTGTATTTTGACTTGTACCAGAGAATGTTTTACCTTGATAGTTGAGAGTGTAGTTAGAAAATAAACTATCCATAAATAGCTTATCATCAGCAAATTTTTGTTTATGCTTATTGCTCAATTCTCCTAAAGTATTTTTCAGCCTTTCTTCTATTGCACTGCGGCGATATTGTTCGGGTACTCGATAACGGTCAGGATATTTGAGTAAATGATAGGCTATGGCTGTTCTAATTGCGCCTTTGATTGATGAACCAGGGATAAATAAGTATCCCATACCGTTGCGAATCATGGGACGTAAATCGGAAATCGTTCCTGGGCTGAAGTTTTGGCTAATTGCTTCTTGGGGAAAAATAGGATTTTCATTTGTGTCTGTTGCGTTCCACCATTTATCACCAAAGGCTTGTTTTAAAAGTTCGGTGATGTCTTTACGGTTTTCAATTGCTTGAATATAGTCATTTAAAAAGCTTCCTCCCTTTTTTAATAAACCTTTAGCTAAGGCTTCTTGATGGGGAAGATAAACTTTGTTCGGTGTCTGCACATATTCAAAAGGATTTAATTTAGATACAGAGGAACCAATATGTAAAAGTGGACTGGTTAACTGGATGCGTTTTGATTCGTAAAAGTCAGGTTTTTTCAGTGCAGATTCAGGCGCAACAACCATGATTTTCTATTTCCTGTACTTTAATTGGTAAACTTAAGCTGATACCACTGCGGTAAATTCTGTGTTTGGTAAATTCTGCTGGTGTGACATCTACTAGCTTTCCTTGTGGTGGTGTGGGAAAAACAGAACCTTCACTAAACATTCTCACCATTTGGCGACGTAACTGACTTTCTGCTATCCAACCACCCCTTTCTTGAATTTCGTAACTGGAATTTTTGATAATATCTGATGATATTTCAGAATCCCAAAATAAACTCATGAGGGTATGGTGATTTCCAGCCGAAAAATTAACTATTTTTTGCCAATTTTCTGGTAAGTTTAACCAGTTAACTGTAAATCTTCCCGCACCACTGGAACGTTCTCCGCCAATTCCTTCTTCGCCTAAAAGATGTAATGCTGCTTGCAGTTTTTGGGATAATTTTTCACCTTCGGGAGAAAGTTGCAGGAGAAAATATAATCCGGCTGGGTTTTCGTCCCCAGCAAATTGCACAAAGCCTGTATGATAAATGTTGGTGGCTCTGGTATTTCTATCTATGGCTATTTTGGGGAGTTGGTGAATTGTGGAAGCTTTGCTGTGGTTAAATGCTCCACTTTTATGTAAGTCTCCATCGGATTTACCTTTTTTGGTGTAAGTTATTAATTCATTAGCATCAGCATTTTTATCAAATCCCGTTCCCTGATACCATCTTTCCCAAATATTTAAAGGTAAATAGTTGAGTTTTTTGTATGTTTTGAAAAATTCTAGGTCTTTATCTGGGTAGTTGATGGGAAATTTCAAGGGACGGGGAAGATAGTAAATGGTATCTTTCCCCACTTGTCGATAGATAAATGTAGAACTGATGCGAAAGGGGGGTATGTGTTGGGGTTGTTTGTCGGTGGGAAATAGTTGTAATAATTCCTCTATTCCTTGTTTTTGAAACAACCTTGCATAGCTACTAACCCAAGCGCTAAATAAAGTATCGGAACGGATGCGATCGCTTGTTTTTTCTAAACCAATTCCCACTTCCCCAAAGTGAACTAAGTTGCGTTCAAAGTTGAGTTTAACTAATTTCCAAACACTCATGATTCGTTTCCTGGTAACAATCGCTGTATATACTCGCGTAAGGTTCTGAAGTCATCTAACAGTGCTTTTGTGTCGGGAATGGGTTCTAAAGTTTGTAAAGCTGATGTTCCTTCCGGTGCATTCACCATTTGGCGATAGTGTTCTAAGCTGCGATAGTTAAACCGAAAGTTCTCAAATTTAACTTTTCCGTAACCTCTGGAACCATGTCCACCCAGTGCGTCATCTTCCAGAAACGCCAGTGCGATCGCAATATTTTGCAAATCTTCTACCGCTTGTTGTGCATTTTCCACAGTATAAATTAACTCAAAATTAAACTTGGAATCTGCGGGAACACGTTCTAACTGTCTGGGGTTCGCTTCTGCTGTGACTCTATCAATACCATTTTCAAATTTCCACTCAGTCATATATAAACCGGTGTCAACTTTTTTCAACTTTTCTGCTGAATCTGTTGTTAAGTGACAGTCACGGATAATTAACCGACTTGGCGCATTACGTCCGCGATTAATTTTGACGCAGTTTTCACCGTTGATGATTTTGGTAGGATTTTTCTCAGAAAATAATTTTTCCTTTCTAGCAGTTTCCTCTGTCATCCAAAAGCCAGAACCGCCAGTTGAACCGAATAACCGACTAATTTCACAAGTTCTCGCGCCTTCATAACGAATAAATGTTCCTGCTTCAACTTCGCTAAAACCATCAGCTAAATCATCACTTTCATAGCGCCATGTTCCACTTCCCCCTGGGCGATTTAGAGGTTTTTTTAACAAACGTTCTAATGTGGCGCGGAGTTTACCTTTAATCGAGGAACCAGGTAAATATGGATATTTAGTTAAAGGATCACGAATTACAGGTTTATCTAATCCACCAATATCTAAATTTTCGCCACCTCCACCAATATGTAATCCTGTTTTGGCGCTGAGTTCACAAGTGAGAGTTACTTTACCAATTAGGGGTGTTTGTTCGTATGATACTGTCATAATTATTTTCCACCTTCTGCTTTGTGATAAGCAATAATTGATTCGATAAACTGTACTAACCGTTCAAAATCTTCTGTACTTTCAACTTTATCAATAGCCACAGACATCACATCACCTAATGGTTTTGCGGCTCTTTGTTTAGCTGCTGCATAAGCAAGTTTCGGTTTCAGCAGCACTACTTCTGTTTCTATGGCGGAAAATTCGCCTTTTTCCGTTAAGTCAGCTTTTAACCGATTTATCGCATCTAAGAATTTGCGGACTTGGTTAGTTTCTAATCTTTGCTGTTTGAGATAAGGCCCAAATGCAGCCGCATGGTTAACTAATTTCCGAATGGGATATGCTTGTAAACCTGGCAATTTATTAATTGTGGAAATAATATCATCTACGATATTGTTATTGGTAATTATCTTACCTGGCGTAGTTGATTGTTTAGTATTTTGTGGTGCAGGATTTGGTTTTGGTTTAATTGGCTGATTCATATAATTAATTTCCCCTGTTTAACAATTCAATCCAAGTAGCTATAGCGCGAAAATATGGCGCATTATAGGGATTTTTGAGAGAAGTACGAAAATCATCATCTTTTAAAACATTTTTGGGTAATCTTGCAAGGGTGTAAGCTATTTTGGGTAAATGCAAATAATAGCGAGTCCCTAAAACCTCCTGTGATTTTTCCTTTTCTTGAAACTTTTTTAATGCGTTTTCCTGAATTTGTGCAGTGATGAGGAGGTTACGCACAAAATTACGGGAATAATTCACGCCAATATCTTGCTGTTCTAATCTCTCGACAAAGGGGTAAACACCGAATAATTTTGGTGCTTGTTCTGAATGCAAGTATTCTTTGACTTCAATATCAAGGCTATCAAAATTCTGTATTCCTAGCCATTCATCCCATTTGAAAACTTCACCAAATAAGCCTAAGCTATCTCTACCATTTCCCTTTGCTGCTGCTTCCGCTTCTCCTGATGAGTTTGCAGCTTGATATAAGGGGAATTTAATATCATCAATGCTGATACCACCGGAAAGGGTAATATCTGGATTATTCCCTGTATAGGTACGAAATGATTGATAAATATCAAAGGCAAATTCTACAATTTCATTCCATGCACCACTGATAAATAAATCATCACCACCAGCGTATATAAATAATATATTTAATTTATCATGTTTTGGCTGTTTTGGGTTAATTTTATCAGGAAGATTGTTCTTTCTCTCATCTGCTAAACTGTTGAGATAGACTTTAAAGAAATAACTCATTTGGCGGGATAAACCAGCCAGTGTGGTTAAATTTCGTTTGTCACCTAAACCTTTAGCAAATATTTGTCCTAATTTGTCTACATCCATGCGGAGATAACCAACTCTATTCGCTCCTTCAGCTTTTTTCGCCATTTCTCCAGCACGCATAAAACCTGTTGGTTGTTTTAAATTTTCCGAGGTTTCCTGACTTTCTTTGGCATAGTTACCTAATAATAGGGGTGCAGGATTTTTCAAGAATTTAAACTGATAATGTTCTAAATTCCAATCGTTGACTAATAAAACCAAATCAGCATCTTTATCTATTTGTTTCCAGTTTTGGAACAAATGATAATTGATTTCTCCAAAGGTGAGGGTATGTAAGGCATTTTTAACATTTTTATTGGTTGAGCGGACAATGGCTGTTACTCCAAACAATTCACTCCCCAAATCAAACATACTCCGACAGGTTCCACAAGCTAAAACTGAATCTGGTTCCTGGGAATTTAGGGGTTTTAATGTTTCTACATCGTCACGATGACAAACGCGACAAGGTTCATGGCTAGGACGAGGTTTGAGTAATTGATTCAGTTCATTTTCGGCAAATTTACGAGATTTATGTACAGCGAGATTTTTGGTGGCTTGTGTCCAATGTTCTGCAAATTTGCTTTTCAGTTCTGGGAGGGGAAATTTTAAACAATCTAAAGCCAGAAATACTTTACCTTGAAATTCTGTTAACAACCATTGGTTAAATTGCTGCCGAATTTCTCTGACAATCTGCTGATTT
>PWQB01000809.1 GCA_003556955.1 Nostocaceae cyanobacterium CSSed10_463m | reverse complement strand
TTGGGAAATTACCGTCTTCTCCCCCCTGCTCCCTGCTCCCTGCTCCCCTGCTTCTTCCCCCCTGCACCCTGCACCCTACCCCCCTGCCTCTTACTCCTCCTCACCCGCATGGTAAGAACTACGCACCAGGGGACCGGAACGGACATGGTTAAATCCCATCTTCCATGCTACGCTGCCTAGCTGATCAAATTCTTCTGGTGTCCAGTATTTTTGCACTGGTAAATGTTCTAAAGAAGGACGCATATACTGGCCGATAGTCAGGCGATCGCATCCCACCGCCCTCAAATCCGCCATAGTTTCTATTACTTCCTCCCTAGTTTCCCCATGTCCTAGCATCAAGCCGGATTTAGTCGGAATACTCGCATCAATTTCTTTAACTACAGCCAGCACTCGTAGCGATCGCTCATACTTGGCTCCCCGACGCACAGGGCCTGTTAACCGCCGCACCGTCTCCACATTGTGATTAAAACAAGCTGGCTTGGCTGTCACAACTGTGGCTATTCTTTGCCGTTGACCTGATTCCCCCGCTCCGCTACCACCCCAAAAATCTGGTGTTAGCACTTCGATTTGAGTCTCTGGATTTAACAGCCGAATAGTATCAATTGTCTTCACAAACTGCCCCGCTCCTTGATCTGGTAAATCATCACGGGCGACAGAAGTTAGCACCACATAACGCAATCCCAAAAGCTGCACAGCTTCTGCTACTTTTCGCGGTTCCTCTAAGTCAATCGGCATTGGTGCATGACCTTTATCTACTTGACAAAAAGCGCAAGAGCGTGTGCAAACAGGGCCTAATAGTAAGAAAGTTGCAGTTTTTTGAGCATAGCACTCCCCTCTGTTCGGGCATCGTCCTTCTTCACAAATGGTGTGAATCTGACGTTGCTTAATAATCCGTTGTACAGTAGAAAGTTCACTAGCTTTGCCAATGGGGCGACGTAACCAGCTAGGCATTGCCGTTATTTCCGACTTGAGTTGGGCTGGCTGTGGCGAAGTCATAGACATCCAAGCAATATCCAAAAGTACTCTCAGGCGAATTTCCTCTGCACTGAAGCAAGGTTCAAACCCTAAGTATCACCATGACACAAATTTAAAAAAAATTGCACTAGTTTTTTTCAATACTTGCGTTTTTACTATTTATAGCGAGATATACTATCCCCCAGTGGACAAAAAATTTGTATATAGTGGGAACACCCTGATCATGAAAAGTGCTGTAAAGCCCTACGGGTCTAGCTGTGCTTAGAAAAAAGCAGGGCATGAACAAAGTCTAAGTAAAAAGACCGCCCACAAGGAGCGTGACTTGCACTTAAGTACTTTAGTCTTTTGAGCCTTTTTACTTCACTCAAAACTTAGTGCTGAGTAATATCAATCAGCAAAATCGCTATTTACATTTAAAATTTCTGTTAGAGCAATAAGCCGTGGCAAGCAACAAAATTTTAGTTATCGATGACACTAAAGTAGTCAGGTTAAAAGTAAGAGAAATGTTGCCTCCAGGCAATTTCGAGGTCTTAGAAGCAAAAGACGGCTTGGAAGGACTCAATTTCATCCGTCAGGAAAAACTCAGCTTGATCATGCTGGACTTTCTGCTACCTAAAGTGAGTGGTTGGGAAGTTTTTCAGCAAGTTCAAGCGCAGCCTGAGTTCAGAAAGATTCCCTTGGTGATCATGTCTGGTCGTAAGGAAGAGGTGACGGAAAAGCTCATAGAGCCTTTTGAATACTTTGAATTTTTGGGAAAGCCTTTTGACCAGAAGCAACTCATTACTGCGATTAAAGCAGCGATGGTTAAAGCTAAAAAGCCTCGCTCAGAAACAATTTTAGTCCCTGATGTAGCCGCTAAGAATATTCCATCTGCTGCTCCTCGTACGGAAAATACGATAGTAGTAACCTCTGATAATCAGTCATCTAGTTCAGCAGAAATAAATGCACTGAATGAAAAAATTATCAAAATGCAGTCAGAAATTGATGGATTAAAGAAACAGCTAGCTCAGGTGGTGACTTTTATCAAACAAAAAATTAAGTAATTTTAGCACTGACACTTATTCCTACTCTCCTTAATGTGTACTCTCTTTAATACTTAATTAAATGTCAGTAAAAATAGTTAGTTTAAAAACTAACAAAAACAAGTAGCACCCCAGTGCTACTTTATCTTTGTAATGGAAATTTAACTACTGTACAAAGTCATTGAGAAAAGAGGAAATTTTGATTTCTGCACGCCGTACACTCGTGACTTCTAGTCATGGGAGGTTCAATCTGACTGCCGATGTTGGCTTTGCAAATCATCATTTTAGGTGTGATTTTTCGCAGCTATCAATCTTGGACTATTGACTATTTTTGCAGCTACTTTATGCTGTCAATCTTGTCTTTGATTGGCACATTTGTTTTGAAGTTCACTTATGTAATAGTAATAATACATACCTTTTTGGGAAAACTAGTGAATAAGGGGTAGCGATCGCCAAACCTGATAGCACTTTACTATACAGCAGGTTACAAGTATAGGCGGTACAAATATGAATGTTGACACTCTTGTAGGGGAGCGTAAAGACTGCCCTTTCTAGTGTACCTCACCCAAATAAATGTGCTATATGTTTCACACCCAGATAAATGAGCCTAGGTCTAACAATGCGGTCTTACTTCAAAAATACGGCAAAATAATACACGAGTATTTCAGCATAATGAGACAGGAAAATTAATTATATAGCACTACGCATACACGTGAGGACATTGTTGATTGCTGAAAGCCTTGATGTACTCAGCACTCAGCACTTTGCTATAAAACTTATCAATGCTCAGAAATACATATTAATATGCAAGAAAAAGATTTAATTTTAATAGTAGATGATACAAATACCAATCTAGAAATAGTCTCTCAGGCACTGACTTATTCAGGCTTTGAAGTTATTACCGCTATTGATGGAGAAATAGCCCTAAAGAAGGTGGAAGATAGACTACCTGATTTGATTTTATTAGATGTGATGATGCCTAAAATAGACGGGCTGGAAACCTGTAAAAAGCTGAAAGAAAATTTCAAAACTCGTGATATACCTGTAATTTTCATGACAGCAATTTCTGATACACATACTAAAGTCAAATGTTTTGCTTTAGGAGCAGTAGACTATATAATAAAACCTTTTCAACAGGAAGAGATATTAGCAAGAATTAACACTCATCTGCAATTACGGCATCTCACGAAAACTTTAGAACAAAGAGTTGCAGAAAGAACAGCAGCACTGACTAAAGCTTTAGAAGACCTACAAAAGTCTCAACTCCAACTTGTACAGAGAGAAAAAATGTCTGCTCTAGGTCAATTAGTAGCAGGTATTGCTCACGAAATTAATAATCCAGTGGGTTGTATTTATGGCAATCTTGGTCATACTTCCGCATATTTTCAAGACATGATGAAGCTGATTAACTTATATCAGCAGCACTATCCTTACCCGGTGCAAGACATTCAAGAAGTCATCACTGCTATAGACTTAGATTATTTGCGGAGTGATTTACCGCACTTAATTACTTCTATGAAAGAGAGCGTTCAACGCATTCGCAATATTAGCACTAGTTTACGCACTTTTTCTCGCAAAGATAGCGACCGCAAAGTTTATTGTAACATTCATGATGGTATTGACAGTACAATCATGATTCTCAAACACCGCTTGAAAGTATCCCAGGGTCGTCCTGATATTGAAGTAATTAAAGATTATGGTAATTTACCAAAAATTCAATGCTTTAGCGGTCAAATGAATCAAGTCTTTATGAATTTATTAGCTAATGCTATTGATGCTTTAGAAGAATCTAATATAGGGCAGAGTTATGATGAAATTGAAGCTAATCCTAATCAAATAACCATTCAAACGAGGCTGACTGAAGATGCCAATCATGTCTTGATTCGGATCAAAGATAATGGAGTGGGAATGTCAGATGATGTGCAGCAAAAACTATTTGAATATTTATTTACAACTAAACCTGTAGGTCAGGGTACTGGCTTAGGATTATCCATTGCCCATCAAATTATTGTTGAAAAACACAAGGGAAGTCTGGAAGTAAATTCAACTCTAGGTGAAGGTTCAGAGTTCATCATCACCATTCCCATTTATGAAAATTCATAAAGATTTAGAGCAAAAATATTAAATATTATTTATATGATGATTCCTGCCAATAGGGGTGCAAATTTTTGCACCCCTACTGTTTTAGACATCGGTTAACGAGAGTAAAATCTACAACTCTTCTGTTTGCTGTGTCACCATTACACTTACCTGAGTTTTCTCAAGAGGTGTTACGTGTAACATGGCAGTGTTAGAGATAGAATTGTTAGCCAATGTAAATAGTGGATTGGACAAAATCCCGGCAATGGCAGTGGCAATTAAAGTTGTGATCAATCCCACTTGTAAAGGTCTAAATCCCGGCAAATTCCACTGAATTGCAGGGTAATTCTTGACCACTTCTGACATTTCTTGGGGTTCTTTGACTACCATCATTTTGACTACGCGAATGTAGTAGTAGATGGAAACCACGCTGGTAACTAAGCCCAGCAAAACTAACCAGTAAAGTCCAGCTTGCCAACCAGCCCAGAACAGGTAAATTTTCCCAAAAAACCCAGCTAATGGCGGAATACCACCTAAAGAAAGTAGGGAGATACTCAAGCCTAGTGTCAGCAGTGGGTCTTTTTGATACAAACCAGAGTATTCGGCGATTTGGTCGGTTCCTGTGCGTAGGGAGAACAGAATGATGCAGGTAAACCCGCATAGGTTCATGAACAGGTAGACCATCAGGTAAAACACCATACTGGCATATCCGGCTTCGGTGCCGGCAATCAT
>PWQB01000486.1 GCA_003556955.1 Nostocaceae cyanobacterium CSSed10_463m | reverse complement strand
CTGCTTTATTAGCTGATTGGAAAATTCCTTGTGTGGTTGCGCCTGACCCAGTTTGGGCATTAGAAAGCAAGCCAGTACCAGGACTTTGGGATTTACCAGCGCCGAGAGTTGCCGTTACTCTCAGAAGTCATCCCCAATTGACTCCCCAACGTTTGGCAAACTTGACTCGCGCCTTAGTAGACTTTCAGAAAGCCACCCAAGCCTTTATTTTGCTGTTGCCATTTCAGAAGAGTGAAGATTTGGCGATCGCCCAAGCAATTCAACCCCAATTAAAAGATGTCAGCAAAATTCTGATTTTAGAAGACCCGCAATTATTAAAAGGTGTCTATAAAGGTGTTGAGATGGCAATTGGAATGCGTCTGCACAGCTTAATTATGGCTGCGGCTGAAGGTTGTCGCTGTTTTGCCCTCAGTTATGACCCCAAAGTAAATCGGCTCATGGAAGATTTAGCCATGCCAGGATGGGATTTAACCAGTTTACCAGATGACTCCAATCTAATTAGTAAAACTTGGATAGAACATTATGCCAATGGTGATCCGCTATCATCTGACCAAATTCAATCTTTAGTAGATCGCGCCTTAATGCACAAAGATATTTTGAATGTAGGTAGGGGCGGGTTCACAGATATGATTCATAATTAACGGGGATATTGGTAAACCCGCCCCTACGACCTGAATGCACCGCGACTTTGGGCGGGTATGGCTACGCCACGCAAGTTATCACAGATATGATTCATGATTAACGGGGATATTGGTAAACCCGCCCCTAGAAATTGAAAAGCCCGCTAATCTTTGATTTAAAGACTAGCGGGCAGGGTCTTTTGTCTATCGGAGCGGCGGGATTCGAACCCACGACCTCCACTACCCCAAAGTGGCGCGCTACCAAGCTGCGCTACGCCCCGGTCAGAATTATCATTCTACTGCAAAGTTTTAAAATAATCAAGGGGTTAATTTAAAAAACTTTTAGCGTCCCAGCTGCTTGCAGTAATTCTGGTACTGCGGGGGCTTCCCATTTACCTTCTACGCCTCTTTCTGTATTCAGAATCAAACGCAAACTGTAGGCGTGAGGATAGCCTTCTACCTCTATCCATAATAAGTCACTTTCAGCTTCACAGGCAATTCTCTCTTCTTCCATGAGTTCGGCTGCAAGTTGTTTCATGGTGTCTGCTAACTGGGCAAATAGTCGGCAAAAATCATTTAACTCGGCTTCGGTTAATTCTATTGCCCAATCTTCTGTTCCTATTAGTCCTTTGAATTTGGGCGCGTTGGGTTTCCAGCCAATTCGCCAACCTAGTCCGCTTTTTATTAGTTGTGTCATGAGTCAGGTTTTTAAACGCAAAGGGGCGCGGAGGTTAACGCAAAGGGACGCAAAGAGGTGTTTTATCTGAGAAGTTCAGCACCGCGTCTTTGGAGTAACTGGGGTGTGCTGCTGGGTGTGGATGTGGTTTCACGCCTGGGTGTTTGGGTATTCTGAGACGTGGGCGTGAAGATATCGGCTAAAACTTGCACTAGGGCGTTTCTCTGCTGACGGCTGAGGCTGGCTATGGCAGTGCGATCGCCTTCTAGTGGATTTTGCTGTAATGTATCGTTACCAGGATAGGAGTAATCATAGATAATTTCGTTTGCGTCTAAATAATCAGCCAAAGTGAGTTTCCAATCTAGGCGATAGTTCGGGGCGCGTCCTTTTCGATAAATATGATAAGTAATTAGGCGACTGGCTAAGGTGTTTTCTTTGGCTATTTGTCCAGTGCTTTTACTATTGTAATTATTTTCTTTTGGCAGGTCTGGTAATTGTTGATATACTTGCTGCCAAACGTCTCCAGGGCTAATTCTTTGAGCAACAGCAGGTTGAATGCCCAATAAGTTTGTTGGTATTAATTTATCTCCCCCTGAACTCAAAACTACTACACCCACCACCATAAAAGCAGTGAGTGTTTGCCAAGATTTGAGTAGGGGTTGAATGAACGATAATTTTTTGCTCATCCTCACCTTTGCAAAAGTCTGATTATATAGCGTAGTTGTATCTCAGCACTCCTGTACGGGCGGGTTTACTAAGGATTTTGACGAACCACAGACTGACTGCTTAAACCCGCCCCTACCCACTCAGCACTCAGCACTCAGCACTCTTCTATAGTTCACCAATAATTTCGGGTTGAGTCAGTTCATCAGACATTTCAATAATTGCCCTCAGCACTGGCTTCATCATCACATCTTCTGATGGGTTATCAAAGTCTTCATAACGCCGACGCTTGGCGCGGTTCGCCACCTGAACTGTAATGCGGTAGCGATTTGAAGCTGCACTAATCAAATCCTCAGCACGGTACATGATTTGAGATTGAGTCGTCTCGAACTTAGAACGCTTTAGCATAGTTAGTGGTTCATGAGGTCATTCCCCAGTTTAGCAGCACTGAGAGTTTATTGCTTTATTTTTGTCTCTGTTGAC
Organism: Nostocaceae cyanobacterium CSSed10_463m; assembly: GCA_003556955.1. The sequence goes on along the minus strand of PWQB01000486.1, from coordinate 2,379 downwards.
AGAGGTTAGCAGTTTTCCTTGACTTTATAAGTGGGATATGTATGGCAATGGATTAATCAACTCAAATTTATGGCTGATATTGTAGAAACTGCTATTAATGCCGGAAATTTCAAGACTCTACTTCATGCGGCTACCATCGCACAAATCATTGAAACTCTGAAAAGCCCCGGTTCGCTCACACTTTTTGCACCTACTGACGATGCTTTTGCACAATTACCAAAGAATACTTTAGATTCGGTAATGCAAGACATCCCCAAGCTGCAAAAGATATTACTGTATCATGTTGCTTTTGGGGATGTCAGGTTTGAAGATTTGCAGCAGATTTCAGAAGCAACAACCCTGGAAGGATCAGTGGTGGCGATTGATTCTGATCAAGGTGTGATTAAAGTGAATGATGCTCATGTCCTCGTAACGGATATAATTGCTGATAATGGCGTGATTCATGCGATTGATCAGGTATTAATGCCAGCAATGGTTGCTGGACGATAGAAACCTAACCGAGAATACAACCAGTGCGTGGGGGAAGAGTTAAGGAAAGTTGTTGACTATGCCACTCAAATTCGGCAGTACCATATAAAAGCTTGTGGGGTTGAGTCTGCAAACTTGGCGCTTCTAAGTTAGCTTTTACTGGGGCTGTACCAGCGTTAACGGCAATAATCAATTCTTCTGGATCTAAAGTGCGGGAAAAAATATACAGTTCTCCTTGGGCGAATAGAACTTGATAATCGCCTGTACGCAAAGCTGGATATTGGTGGCGCAGAGTAATTAATTGACGGTGAGTGTTGAGGATTTCTTGATTCCAATTGGCTTCTGTGGGAAAGCCACGCCGGGAGTCGGGATCTATCGCCCCAGGTAAACAAACTTCGTCACCATAATAGATACTAGGCGCACCGGGAAAGGTAAGTAACAGTAAAGTGGCTAATTCCACAGTAGCTTGATCACCGTCAGCAATGGTAATTAATCTGGCTGTGTCGTGACTTGCTAATAAATTGAGTTGCGTTAGTTGAATTTCCCAAGGGTAAAGTTGCAGTAATTCCTGCATTTTATCAGCGTATTCAGGGGCAAATAAAGGTGGATAGGGTTGATAGTCACGGCTTTGCACTTGTTCTAAAACTACGCGATCGCCTGCGATAAAGGCAATAGTTGGCCCGGTAAACAAGTAATTCATCACCCCATCAAATTGCGTACCATCCAGCCACTCACGGGAATCTCCCCAAACTTCACCTACTATATAAGCTTCGGGGTTAATGGCTTTGATGCGATCGCGAAATTCTTGCCAAAACCCAGGGGTTTTAATTTCAAATGGCACATCTAACCGCCAACCATCAATACCGAATTTCAGCCAATATTCGCCAATTTCCATGATGTACTCCCGTACTTCCGGATTATCATGGTTAAAAACTGGTAAAGCCCGATTACCTCCCCAACTCTCGTAATTTGCGGGTAAATCTCCTGTATAAGGTGCAAGGGGCCAATCGGTAATTTTAAACCAGTTCACCCAAGGGGAATGAGGGCCATTTTCGAGAATATCGTGAAAAAAGAACAAGCCCCGACTGGCGTGATTAAATACTCCATCCAGCACCACTTTGATATGGCGTTCATGGGCTGCATCTAGCAGTTCCTTAAATGCTTCATTACCCCCCAACAATGGATCAACCTGATAATAATCGTGGGTGTGATAGCGGTGATTACTCGCCGATTGAAAAATAGGAGTAAAGTAAATAGCGTTAATTCCTAAATCCTGGATATAGTCTAGTTGCTCAATAATTCCCCATAAATCGCCACCTTTGTAACCTTGGAGTGTAGGCATAGCCTCCCAAGCTTCCCAACGCGCATCACGTAACAGTCGTTTGTGAGGCTGCTTGCTTCTGGCAAAGCGATCTGGAAAGATTTGGTAGAAAACAGCGTGTTTAACCCAGTCTGGTGTTTGAATTTGCATGAATTAATGAGACAAATAATTATAAGCAATAATTATAAAAAATATCTCGGTTTGCCTCCCAATCAATCCCCATCGCCACAACTATGTACAAAGGTAGGTAATCACAAGGGAAAATTTTGATAGTCTTGGTCGTGGAGCAGGTTACAAATTGCTTCGGGTGCAGTATGGTTGAAATGTCTCAAAAATTACTTGTAGTTATTTTGACTTCAAAAAGGTCGAACAACTTTGTCTAAAAACATTGTGAGTATGTACTGAATAATTATAGTACTGCTGATACTAGTTTGGCAATAGTAAAATTTGCTACAATCTTTCCAGAGATTCATCCATTACCAGCAGCATTCTGTAAACTTAACTAATGATTAATCTGTGATTCCCCCTTACCAGTAGTCTCAGACAGTCCTAAACTGAAGGTGAGAGTTGAAAGGCAGTTGGGAGAAATT
>PWQB01000297.1 GCA_003556955.1 Nostocaceae cyanobacterium CSSed10_463m | reverse complement strand
TCTGGAACTGTAGAATCTTCCAGACTGAGAGTTAAGTAATATCCATCAGCTTTGTTTGTGATAGAAGCAGTTTTAACTTTAAATCCGTCTGGTAACGGACGATGCCAAATGACTTTAATTTGTCCCAGCTTTGGGAGGTTGATTAAATTACCTTGCAAACATTCGTCTTTTACCTGTGGATAAGTAAAGGTGCGGTATCTATTGCGAGACTTAAATCTTGGTTTACCGCTTCTTTTACCGTTATTATCACCTTTTATAAATCTGTCAAAAGTTACCTTAACTCGCTTAACGACATCCTGTAAAACCTGTGAGTAAATATCACCATAATGAGGATGAGTTTTCTTGAGTTTAGGTAATGTTTTCTTTTGAGAATAATAGTCTGGGTTATCTCTTAATTTTGGTAAGTGACAAATAAGAGGACAAGCGTTAACAGGACAGCGATTTTGCTCATACCAGTTGAATCTATCCGCCAGCAAGTAATTATATTGGGCGCACAGCATAGACAACCATCTGTCCATTTCTTGAGCTTGTTGTTTTGTTGGACGTAGTTTATATTGGTACGCTGTTCTCACTTGTTTCTCACCTCCTGTTATCAATATGGTAACATAGATGTGATAACAATGGGTGTACGTAATTATGAAAACTACTAGATTAAATGTGCGGATGTCCGAACGTAGATTAAACAAATTAAGACAGTATGCAGCAAACAAAGATAAAACCGTGACGCAAATAGTTGAGGACTGGATTGATCGACTGCCAAATAAAGAAATTGATAAAAACTCAACTACCCCTCTCTCGGTCAATCCTGTGGATTGATGTGGTCAAGGGGTGTTTCGTTTTTATCTCGCAATTCATCTCAACACCTTCCTAGCGGGTAGGTGTGAGGCTTCTTGCTGTTTCAGCTAAACAGAAGAAACAGGGAGCAGGGTGTGGGGAGTGTGGGAGGTTTGGGGAGAACGTTCTCCTCCTCTTCCCCCTCTCCCCCCTGTTTTTCCGCCTCGTTGGCGTAGCATTCCGTTATTCGCTTATATCCCCCGAATAAAATTCAGGGGGCTTTACGCATCACGAATCGTAAGTCGAGGTTTGATCCCAATTGATATGTCTAATTTATAAATCTAGACCAGTCTTTTTTGAGTATTAGTTGCTGTATCCTTGATTTAATAAGCGTTTGAGGCTAGTTTCTCGCCCCATGAAAATGCAACTGTTGTTCAGCCTTGCCTATGCTCTTGGTCTGCTAGGTTCCTTGACATTGCCAACTAACGCTCAACCTCTTGTTATTGAGCCTGTTGGGCAAACTTCAACTCAAAGAGTTAGTGAAGAGATTACAATTCCTCAAGATACAGCAATTATTGTCAGGTTTCCAGCATCTGTGACTATTGATGTTGGGCAAAACAAGGCGTATCCTCTAACCGTGCCTTTAACTGATGCTATTCAAGATGATCAGGGTAATATCATAGTGCCGAAAGATGCCCCTGTAACTATTAACCTTCAGCCTAAGGATGGTGGTGCAATAATTGTCGCTAAATCTTTGGTGATTAATGGTCGAATTGTTGCTATTCAAGCATCAAGTCAAATAATTCCCGGTACTACTATTACCTACAAACGAGCCAATGACAAAGCTGTGGAAAATAGTTCGATTTGGAGTCAAATTGGTGGAGATACTTTAGGCTTTTTTAGTCAGGGTAATCGCAGACAGTTTGACCGGGGTGCAATGCTAGGGAGTATTGTGGGGTTCCTGACTGGCTTAGGTTCCCCAGAAAATACCCGTATTGTCCAAATTCCCCAAAGTAGTACTTATGTTTTATCACTTGAAGCTCCCATCAGCTTGTCTACTCGCCGCTAAAATGGTTGTTTAAGAAACAGGTGTGGGCATGGGATTGAGTATGGTTAAATGAAAATTGTGTCGGTGTTCAGCTTGCAAATAGCGTTCTTGTACAGGTTGCCATTGCTGCCACAACTGATAACGATTTTCTTTTAAGAGACTAGCAAGCGTTGGCAAATAATCATCAATTTCTGACTTAAATACATCCGCCAGCCACTCACCCATCACTACACTATCTTGCATATTACCTAAGATGTCTTGGATGCTTTTCACTTCGGCAATATAAGCTGCGTAAGCATCACTATATAAGTCACTAAATAACTCCATTTGGTAACGTACACGTTTGGCTTGTTTCCGTAAGTTATGAATGCTTGCACCTTGAGCTTTCAATTCTTGTTCAATTTTTTCTGGTTCCCAGTTTGTGCAGATTTTTACCTCTGAATCTATAACATTAGTTCCCGATAGCCATCCCGGATGTAGTAAAAAAATGCTGACTTCAGGTAACAGTAAATCCGGTAGCACTTGTTGAATTTGTAGATGTGCCAAAGGCTGATAAATTGGTTGCTCTAACCAATCTATTAATGCTTGTTTAAGAGAATTGTAAGCCTTGCCTTGTAATGTTTTCTGCGTTTTGGCTAGGGCTTGTTTGCGTTGCTTATTTAAGGCATCAAAAGCTGTTTGCAGAACTTTTTGTTCTTTGTGAGGTAAATGTGGTTGGTAATGGGTTTCTAAAGTTTCTTTGAGTACATCTATGTCTCTAAGATTGCCAAGAATACGAGCAATTTTGCCGATCTCTTTATGGCTAGCTGGTTGCGGTAAATTTAGGATTAAATCAAAACTACTGATGGCAGTGCGTAGGCGACGCATCCCGACTCGCATTTGATGCAATGCTTCTGGATCTTCATCTTTCTTAACTTGTTTTTCCCATTTTAAGGTTTTCTTGAGGTGTTGTTGAATTGCCTCGTGAGCATAGTCTTTAAGACTTTTTTCAGGGGGTTTTATTGCCAATGTCATACTCGAAAACTAAATAATTAGTCGAATAGTTTTATACTAGCATTAGTGAAAAATATATATTTGTTACAGTATATATAGCAATGCTCGATAAGTTATAAACATAAAAATCCCCGACTCTTTGAAGAAGTCCGGGATCTGAGCCTATCGATGAATAAAATAGGATTGCTCTTGACGAATAGAAACAAATATTACTATTGATACTTACAGGTATTTTCAGGTAAATAGACCACGCGCTAGGGGCGCAAGGCCTTGCGCCCCTACAACAGATGTGGTTCAAATACATGAAAACTGCTGTAATAGCAAAAATTAATAATGGGTATTACACCTCATGGCAAAAATGTTATACTGTGCTATGTAGATGCACCCTGATGATCTGGAGAGCTACCCACGTAGCTCTCTTTATTTTAAGCTTGGCGAATATTTGGCAGTGAAGTCTTGGTATAATCGCCATTCAAGCAGCTAATAGTTGTGGGGAGGAGAAAAATGGCAGATTGGCAAGAAATCTCTGGCGGTGTGACAGCACCAAGAGGTTATCAGGCGGCAGGAATTACCGCAGGACTGAAGCCTTCGGGGTTGCCCGATTTAGCTTTGATATGGTCAGATGTAGAGGCGATCGCAGCTGGTGTATTTACCACTAGTCAAGTCAAAGCCGCCTGTGTAGATTATTGTCGTCAACGCTTGCAAGCTAAACACAGCGCCCGTGCAATTCTCTGCAATGCTGGTCAAGCAAACGCCTCCACAGGGATGCAAGGTGTGCGTGATGCCGAAGAAACAGCCCAAATATTAGCACGGGAGTTAAATATTTCCCCAGAATCGATTTTGCTGGCTTCTACGGGTGTAATTGGTCAACGGATTAAGATGGATGCCTTACGCAGTGGTATTCCCCAGGTAGTAGCTGCACTTTCTGACACAGGTTCAGATGCCGCAGCCGGGGCAATTATTACTACAGATTTGGTGACAAAATCCATTGCTTTAGAAACAACTATAGGCGATCGCCCGGTGAGAATTGGAGGTATTTCCAAAGGTTCGGGGATGATTCATCCCAATATGGCCACAATGTTGGCGTTTGTAACTTGTGATGCAGCAGTTTCATCTCATCTGTGGCAACAAATGTTAAGTAGGGCGGCTGACCAAAGTTTTAATGCCATTACCGTAGATGGTGATACCAGCACTAACGATAGTTTAATTGCTTTGGCTAATGGTCAATCTCGTACCCCAGCAATTACCGAAATGGGTGCAGAAGCTGAGAAATTAGAAGCCATGTTAACAGCAGTATGTCAGCATTTGGCTAAGGCGATCGCTCGTGATGGTGAAGGTGCAACCTGTTTAATTGAAGTGCAAGTCACTGGCGCTTATGATCAAGTTTCTGCCCGTCAAATTGCCAAAACCATTGCCGGCTCATCTTTAGTTAAATCTGCCATTTTTGGCCGCGATCCCAATTGGGGACGAATCGCTGCCGCCGCCGGACGTGCAGGTGTAAATTTTGAACAAGACAACCTGCAAATAAAATTAGGGGATTTCTTATTATTAGATAATGGTCAACCAGTACCTTTTGATCGCCCCGCAGCTAGTGCTTATTTAAAAGAAGTAGCAGCTAATTCTTCTGTGGTTGCAAATGGGATGACAAAAGCCCAACGTGTGGATAATCCTGTGATTATTGCTGTTAATGTGGGTAATGGTCATGGTTCTGGTTTGGCTTGGGGTTGTGATTTGAGTTATGACTATGTGAAAATTAACGCCGAATATACTACTTAAACTACTCCACCCTGCTTTGGTTTGAGGGTGTCGCTTCCCTACTCACAGACGAATGCTTCAAGTGTGGGGAAGCATTTAAATTTGTTTTGAGTAATAAGTTATACTAATTATGAGGGCGATTGTCTACGGTAATTGAGGAGGCGATCGCCTTTCCAACTTCTCCTGAGTAAGCCTGAGTGATGTGTGAATAGCTAAAAACAAGGTGAGAATCACGGATTTTACGGATTAAAGG
>PWQB01000072.1 GCA_003556955.1 Nostocaceae cyanobacterium CSSed10_463m | reverse complement strand
TGTTTGGTGCATCGGTTTTCCATGTACCCCACAATCTTGGTTCCCGATGGCGCATTTATGATTGATCGCCGGATGGGAGTCTACGAACATCCACTAGAAATACAAGTATTATTTTATGCTGCTCTTATTTCCTCCCGTGAATTGCTGTTACCTAATGAAGATAGTGATGCTTATATCACCAAGGTAAATGGGCGCTTGGGCGCATTAAAATATCACGTCCGCAATTATTATTGGATTGATCTCCAGCGATTGAGCGAAATTTATCGTTATAAAGGTGACGAGTTTGGCAAAGAAGTCGCCAATAAGTTCAACATTTACTCAGAATCCATCCCCCACTGGTTAACAGAGTGGCTACCAGAAAATGGCGGCTATTTAGCGGGGAATCTTGGCCCTGGAAGAATGGATTTTCGCTTTTTTGCTTTAGGAAATCTCATGGCCATTTTGGCATCCTTAGCTAGTGATGCTGAATCTGAAAGCATCATGAATTTATTTGCAGAACGTTGGCACGATTTAATGGGTTATATGCCAGTTAAAATCTGTTATCCCGCCTTAGAAGGTGCAGAGTGGCGCATGACTACCGGCTGTGATCCTAAAAATACAGCTTGGTCTTATCATAACGGCGGTAACTGGCCGGTTTTACTATGGTTATTTGTGGCTGCTGCTAAAAAAATCGGTCGCCCAGAACTGGCCGAAAAGGCGATCGCTATTGTGGAAAAGCGGTTAACCTTGGATAAATACCCAGAATATTACGATGGTAAAAATGGTCGTCTCATCGGTAAAGAAGCCCGACTTTATCAAACTTGGAGTATTGCGGGATTAATCGCCGCAAAACAATTTATGGTTAACCCTGAACAGGTAGAACTCATTAGCTTCGCAGAAATTAGCGATAGTATGGGTTGTCGCCTTTAATATTCCTGTTTTTCCCATTCATCCCCTACTTCCACTTTGCTACATGAAAAAAACGTGTTTTTCCCATTGAAAAACTGAATATAATGCTCTTATTATGAGCAGCTACCAATCTTTAAACAAATCTGATACCAACAACCGCGCCAACTACAGTGACTGGCGGTTATTTTTAAGACTGTTGCCTTATGCCCGTCGCAGTGGCAAACTGTTGACACTGGCAATTGTACTACTTATACCCATCGCATTAGCCAATGCAGTCCAACCCCTGCTGATTGGACAGGTGATTTCTCTGATTCGCAATGAACCCAGCACATATCAATTTTTACAGAATCGTCCCTTGTGGCAGGGGTTAAACATTCTGCAAGTATTAATTGTGATTGCCATTGTGATCAGACTGGTATTAACTGGTTTTCAGGGTTATCTACTGCAAAAACTAGGGCAGAAAATCACCGCCGCCATTCGTGAAGATTTATTTCATCATGTCACATCTTTAGCAGTACGTTTTTTTGACCGCACACCCATAGGTAAATTAATTACACGACTCACCAGCGATGTAGAAGTCTTGGGAGATGTCTTTTCCACTGGGGCAATTGGCATTGTATCTAATATTCTGACCATGCTGGTAATTATTGGTATCATGCTTTCCATTGAATGGAAACTCGCTTGCTTGCTGCTGGTGATGTTGCTACCAATTACTTGGTTGATTATTTACTTTCAGCAACAGTACCGCAAAGCCAATTACAAAGCACGGGAAGAACTGTCTAATTTAAATTCCCAATTACAAGAAAATGTAGTGGGGATAAACGTGGTGCAGTTATTCCGCAGAGAGAAATTTAATGCTGACTTGTTTCGTCACGCCAACCAACGCTACACTCAGCAAGTAGATCAAACCATTTTGTATGATTCGGCTGTTTCTGCTACTTTAGAATGGATCGGGCTAGTGGCGATCGCAGGAGTACTTTTACTAGGTGGTTGGTTACTTTTAGGTCAAACCCTCACATTCGGGGTTTTAGCTGCATTTATCTTATATGCCCAGCGCTTATTTGATCCTTTAAGGGATTTTGCCGAAAAATTCACCGTTATTCAAGCTGGTTTTACTGCCATTGAACGCATTACCGATATTTTAGATGAACCTATAGAAATCCGTGATAGTAGTAATCCTCGCTTTTCTATATTTGATTCTACTCTCGGCTACATAGACGAAATAGTTCATAGCATGGAATCCCAAGAGTTCGATCCGACTCCAGATTTGGGAGAAATTCGCTTTGAACACGTCTGGTTTGCTTACAAAGACGATGATTATGTAATTAAAGACTTAGACTTTGTAATTCATCCTGGGGAAAAAATAGCCTTAGTCGGCCCTACTGGTGCAGGAAAAAGTTCGATCATTCGGCTTTTGTGTCGTCTTTATGAACCCACGAAAGGACGAATTTTAGTAGATGGTGTAGATATTCGGGAGTTACCACAGGCAGATTTACGCCGCTATATGGCAGTAATTTTGCAAGAAGGCTTTTTGTTTGCTGGTGATGTTAAAAGCAATATTACTTTAGGAGATCATTACACCCTTGAGGAAATTCACCAAGCTGCTAGTAAAACCAATGTGGCTGAATTTATTGAACATTTACCCCAAGGCTATGAAACTCAACTGCGACAAAGAGGCACAAATATTTCTAGTGGACAAAAGCAACTTTTAGCCTTTGCCCGTGCAGCAATTCGTAATCCCCAAATTTTGGTGATGGATGAAGCTACTGCTAGTTTAGATGTGAGTACAGAAACTTTGGTACAAGAAGCTTTAAACCATCTTTTGGTGAAACGCACTGCTATTATTATCGCTCACCGCTTGTCTACAATTCGCAATGTGAATCGAATTTTTGTATTGAAGCGAGGTGAATTAATTGAACAAGGTAGCCATGATCAATTATTACAGAAGGGGGGAGTATATGCTACTTTACATAATTTGCAAATGTTGGGTTCTTGAATAGAGGTTTTTTCAACGCCAAGGTACGCAAAGGTAACGCGAAGTAACGCTGAGGTGTTTGTTTTCAGTGCTGAATCTGTGATGTGTGGTAGATAGCAACCGTCGAGGAGGTTAGGACTTATACCAAATTAATATGAAGTTGCACATTATTTTCACCCCTCCCAACCTCCCCTTGGCAAGGAGAGGAGCCGAAGGCGGTGGGGTTCTTTCTATGCGTCTTTATATAAAAAAGGTATTAGATAGATAACTTGGTTTATACTCAGCACTCCCCACTCCCCACTCAGCACTCAGCACTTCCCACTCAGCACTCAGCACTCAGCACTCAGCACTCCTCACTCAGCACTCTTTAACAACTTACAGTTGTTACCACTTTATTACAGATAAGTCCCATACTCTCTACAGCATATTTGACAAATACGGAATTTTCTTTGGCGTTGCAAGAACCTTTTATTTCTAGTGTTCTTGTTTGGTCTTTTACGAGTTTTGCATGATAAATAAATAGAGAACCGCAGGGCTTTTCAAAACTCAATTCGGCTAATATTGTATTGTTATCTAAACTTTGCTGAATAATTTTTCCCGCTACTTTGTAAGTAAACCAATCCCATCCGTGATGCAGCATAAGTTCTCGTTCTAAAATTTGCACCGCAGTCGGCAGAATACCCCAGCCTCTATATACTTTTCTCAGTCCTTGTATGTCCCCAGTCCGGGTTAAAATTGACCGAAATGACTCTTGATTGAGAACACCATAATATCTGCCATCTGGTAAATCTATCGCTGTTGGTGCAAATCGATGTCCGCCAAAATGACTAGATTTCCAAAGTCGCACATGATCAAATTGTAAATCCGCAATCATCGCACTGGCTTGGAAATAAAAAGGATTACCGTATCTAGCACAACACTGATCATGGCTACCGTGGGTACATACTAAAATATCTCTGGTGATGTTTGTTTCTATTTCATAGTCTGGTAATTTTCCCCATAAACATTTTTTTACCACCCCCGCTACTTGTTCGATATGTGGTAACTTGAACTCATATTTTTGGTATCCGTGACTCAATCCTGCTTGTTTTTGATAAATCAACAGGGTTGTGTAATCTACTTTATGTGAATAATTATTAGAAATTAACAGGAATCTTACCGATAATTTCGCCCGTCGCACTTCCTCTACTAAAACCTTGAGGTTATTTGGTACCCATTTCGATTGAAACGCATCATAAGCCCAAGGTTGAGGACATTCAACCAAAATATATGTGTCATAATTTGTCGCACTACTAATAATATCTTCTCCTACTTCTCGTGCATGGTCAGAACAAAAAAAAGTATTCATCGAAATTTACTCATTAGTGAATTTTTTTTGGACAATTGGCTATGAGAAAATACTCATATAATTTTTGGCTACGATACTTCAACCCTGAGAAATAAACGAGAATAATCTGCATTTAATAGTAAAAAGCAGGTAGCCACTTTATAGCATCATTTTTAGTAAACGTCTTGAGGATTAATAAAATCTCTAGATTAAATTTCACTAACCTCCAGAGAGATATTACAGTGATGTTCAACGGAGTTTTGTATTGTTTTTTATCTAGTAAGACAAAAAATTTTCCCGGCTGAAACTCAGTTTGTCTCAACTTATTTCCCAAGAAATAAATGAATAATCTTAAAGGTAGCCAGTGCTGAATCACAGAAAAGGCTTGTTTTTGCTGATTGTTAGTCCAATGGCTATTTGAAGTTTCTATGACACTACTTATTTCTAATATACCAAAAAACCAAGACATATTGCTAATTATTCTCAATAATTCAGGAAAAAAATAAGACATCTTGCTTTCGGCAGATGAATTTTATCAGCCAGTTTAGTCACAAAACACGGTCAGCATTGTTCTGATTTCTCAAACTGATTTTGTCCTTTGACATCTTAGATATATGCAAAGGTTTTTTAGAGGATGTTTGTCAACTCATATCTTACGCATGACTCATATCCCA
>PWQB01000181.1 GCA_003556955.1 Nostocaceae cyanobacterium CSSed10_463m | reverse complement strand
CGCATAGCCTGAATAAAGGCATCGGTCACATCCTGATTGATTTCATAGGCTTCTATGGCATCTCCTCGTGTTGTAGTGATGACAAATTGATTGCTGTCATCGATTTGTGATGCTTGTACCATATCTCTATACTGCTTTAGTGTCATATCCAGATTGTTTTCTTCGATAACTCGATTGGCCACTTCGGTACTGTGAATATAGTTGATGTAAGCTTCAAAACGGCTGGTGGGAAACGAATAGGTCCCATAACGAGTCGTTACATTTCCTGGTTGACGCATCATTAGTTCAACACTTGATTCATAGGATGGTGATGCAATAAAGAAAGCGTACACAAAGGCCCCCAATGCTACTATAAATGCGATACCCATTACCAACCATTTTTGACTCCAGCTTACGCCCAATCTCTTTCTACAACAGAACTCCCCCTACGTTTCAATTCTGACCTACCAAAGAATATCAAACCCTGGCTAAGTTTGGTCATCAAGTGATTAACTTACTTGTTCCAAAATGCTAACATTATTCATGTAAATTTAATAACATAAATTCTCCTGACAATATTGCATTGAGAATTGTATTTTGCCAAGATTGCCAACCGTGGGAAGCAGCGTAAAAAATACCAAAACTCTTGAATATCTGGCTTATCAGGATTTTTATTTAGTTTTGGTTCAGTTTTTCACAGTAGCGAAGGTAGTACCATGTCTTTTTAGACTAAAATTGCCCAAAGGCTGAATAGGAGAATATATGGAGCCAATTATTGCCATAGTCTTAGCGCTCATAGGCTATGCTTTAGGATCTGCAAAACTGATTAATCAAGGTAACGAAGCCCTAGTAGAACGTTTGGGGCGACATCATCGTAAGCTGGGGCCTGGACTCAACTTTATTGTGCCTTTGGTCGATCAAATTGTGATGGAGGATACAATCCGCGAGCAGTTTATAGACATCAAACCTCAAAATGTGATCACCAGAGATAACATTTACCTAGAAGTTGATGCTGTACTGTTTTGGCGCATTAGAGATATGGTTAAAAGTTTCTACGAAATTGACGATCTCCAAGGTTCTCTAAACCAACTAGCAACAACCACACTCCGAGAAATCATCGCCCAGAACACTGTGGAAGAAACCAATGTTTCCCGTGCAGAAATGGACGCAGCTATTTTAACTCAGTTGAATCAAACAACACAAAATTGGGGAGTAGAGATTATCCGGTTAGATATTCAAAGTATTACGCCCCCTGAAAGTGTGCGAAAGTCAATGGAAGAAGAGCGAGCCGCAGAAATTAAAAAGCGCGCGCTGGCTTTTGAAGCAGAAGGAGAACGTGACGCTGCTATTAAGAGAGCGCAAGGAACCCAAACATCTATGCAGATAATTTCTGAAGCCTTACGTTCTCATCCTGAAAGCCGGGAAATTCTCCGATATCTTGTGGCTCAAGATTATGTTGTAGCTAGTCAACGACTTGGTGAGAGCAATAATGCCAAAATTGTCTTCTTAGATCCTAGTAAAACTAATGAAGTATATAACCAATTAATTGCTAACTCCATAGCTCAAGAAGGTAGTGATATAAATTCTGAAAACGGTAATGTCTAATTCTTGATCCCGATTCTTCAGTATGAGGGCTACTTAGAAAAGGCTCAGTATAAGTCAGTAGATAGCTGGCGTGGCGTAGTCATACGCTACGCTGAATTACTTACAGAGCAGACACCCACCTCCCAAAGGTGTAAAAGTTTACTTGTGACTTCCTGTGTAGCGCATATTTTACCGCCGTGGTAGTCGGGTGAACCATTAACGCTCTGATCGCAACAGCGCATCAGCTACTAATGCAACATCGCGCATTTCTTGAACATCGTGAACTCTGAGGATATCAGCACCCTGAGAAATAGCTGCACAACAAGCTGCTGCTGTTCCCCAGACTCGTGCTTTGGGATCTGGTTGGTTTAAAATGTGACCAATAAAACTTTTGCGGGATGCTCCGACTAAAATAGGACAATGTAGGGCTTTTAATGCTGGTAATTGACGAAAAATTTCTAGATTCTGTTCATAGTTTTTCGCAAAACCAATACCAGGATCAATAATGATTTTCTTTTGGTCAATGCCCACAGCAGTTGCTGCTAAAATTTGTTTTGCTAAAAAACTAGAAATATCTGCCATTAAATCTTGATAATTCGTCATTTGCTGCATCGTCTGCGGCGTTCCCTGGATGTGCATTAAGACAATCGGTACATCTAAACTGGCTACTGTTGGGAGCATTTCTAAGTCAAATGTGCCACCAGAAATATCATTAATTAGATCGGCTCCAGCTTCTATAGATGCTCTAGCTACAGTCGCTCTGGTAGTGTCTACGGAGATTGGTACTGTAATCTCTGGTCGTAAAACCTGTAATATCGGCAATACCCGATTTAATTCTTCTGCAAGACTTATTTGCGCTGCACCTGGTCGAGTCGATTGACCACCGACATCGATGATGTCAGCACCAGCTGCTACCATTGCTTTTGCCTGTGCTAGAGCCGCAGCGCTATTATTAAACACGCCACCATCACTAAAACTATCAGGTGTGACATTTAAAACACCCATGAGGTAAGTTCGCTGTCCCCATGCAAAACAGCGTTCTCGAATTATTAACTGACTGGACATAAATTGATCTTTGGTGATCTTTGGATTCATTAATACACGCATTCCCCGGCTCTGCCAGGGAAAAAGCGTTGCAGATTGACATCCTCTCACCGCTAACCTTGCGGTGTAGCGGGAGATTCCCAAAACTCACGATTTGGGTTTCTGTTTCTTTCCCTTACGGGTTTTTTGCAACTGCCCTTTAGACTTATGCCTATCAGGTCTTACGTTAGCTCCACAGACTGTAACGGTGTGTCCCACCGCCAAAATATTGTTAGCCGCGTTAATATCCCGGTCGTGGTGTGTTCCGCAGTTGGGACAATCCCACTCCCTGACATTCAACGGCAATTTTTCCACAACGTGGCCGCAATGTCCACAGCGTTTAGAACTGGGGAACCATCGGTCAATCTTCACCAAGCCAAGTAGAGACGACCTGCCAGGTCGTCTCTACCTCCATTTTTCCACCGGAAAGCAGATTTCGTAAACTCCGCACTGCCACCACTGCGCTTCTTTTTGAAATTGGGGTATTTTGCCCTACCTGCAAAGAAGTTAGTAAAAGCAGTTTGGAGATGCCTCAAGCCTTGTTGCAATGGTACACAACTAACTTCATTCAAAAACTGGAGGTGTTCCAGCTTTTTCCACTGCGTCAACATGGCAGAAGACTGAACGTAATCTACTCGTTCCTGCCTTTCGTACCAAGCTTCGGTTCTGGCTGCCAGAGCTTTGTTAAACACCAACCGCACACAACCAATCGTCCGGCGCAATATTTGTTCTTGCTCGGCAGTGGGGTAACAACGGTAGCGGTAGGCTTTTTCCATACCTCACATTTTACCATTAAATTTGTGAAATACATACAACTCGCTATGCACCAAAGTTTCATTACTTACTCGTCGCTCACCCCGTCGCCTGTTGTTGCTCTGCCACAATTCGACTCAGGGGTGAATCTCCTCGCTCGTCCCCATTCCTCTCGCCGCCAAAGTTTGCTATGCAACGCTACCGCGAACGTTGTGGCGGGAGTCTCCTGGGGGTGTTAGATGAGATTACTTGTAGTTGACAATGCGAGCAAAACTGGCAGGTTCTAGACTAGCTCCGCCGACGAGAACGCCATCAATTTCTGGTTGAGCCATAATCTCATCAATATTATTCGGTTTGACTGAGCCACCGTATTGAATCGAAACATTGGGGTTACTCAACTGACTACGAATTAAGCCAATTACTCGATTAGCGTCTGTTGCTTCACAAGTGTCGCCAGTACCAATTGCCCAAATTGGTTCATAAGCAATCACCAAATTATCTTGATCGACATTGATCAGGTCTTTATCTAGCTGGGTGGTAATCAGTGATTCAGTTTCCCCAGCATCTCGTTGTTGTTTAGTTTCTCCTACGCATAAAATTGGTGTAAGACCGTACTTTTGAGCCGCTTTGAGGCGGAGATTTACAGTTGCGTCTGTTTCTCCAAAGTATTGCCGTCTTTCGCTATGACCGACAATGACGAAACGGACACCAAGTTCTGTCAACATCGGGGCAGAAATTTCGCCGGTATAGGCTCCATTTTCTTCCCAGTGAACATTTTGCGCCCCTAACTGGATGAGGCTGCCATGCAAACTCTTGGATAAAACGTTTAAGTTAGTAAAAGGAGGACACAATACTACTTCTCGGTCTGCTGGTATTTCTTCCAAATGGGGCAGAAACCCTTGTAAAAAATCCTGGGTTTCTGCCTGGGTTTTGAACATTTTCCAGTTACCGGCAATAACTATTTTTCGCACAGATGATTTAGTCAAGATTCTAACGCTACTAGATGCATTTTTCAGTTTAGGACGTTTTGTTAGTTATTAGTCATTAGTTATTAGTCATTGGTCATTGGTCATTGGGAAGTTATAGTCTTTCCCCCCTGCCTCTTTCCCCCTGTTCCCTATTCCCCATTCCCTAATTGATATGACTTCCACCTTACCCTTGCCTGAACCTAATCCAAGCAATTCACCCAACTGGGAGGAAGAACTCGATAGTGCCATTTTCAGTTTTGACGATATTCAAACAGAACTCAACTATAAACAAGCACAAACGGCTCTGCGAAATTTAGTCACCAATCTTGACCTGACTCCCCAGGAAAAAAGCGGATTGGAAAATGAACTCGCTGATTTGGAAACTATGCTGGGTAAGTTGGACAGCATGGTGGTACAAATTGCTGCTTTTGGCATGGTGGGACGTGGGAAATCTTCCTTACTCAATGCCTTGGTGGGACAAACGGTGTTTGAAACTGG
>PWQB01000804.1 GCA_003556955.1 Nostocaceae cyanobacterium CSSed10_463m | reverse complement strand
GGAAGAAAACTACCAGAATTGCTAGGAGTTACACAGGGGTTAGATTTATTTTCACCGATGTTACTATAGTTATCCAATAAACATAAATCACGAATTTCGTAAATTTCCAACTTAGCAGCCCGATTGCTATAAATTGCTTTTTGAATATCAGTGGTATTATTAGCTAAAGGGTAGGGAAAATAATCTACAGCCCGCACCAGGAAGTCTTTATTAAAGGGTGTGACTATTTTTCGCTCATCATCCTGTTTTTTTTGAATCAGGTTGGCTACCATCCCGACTCGCCACTGACCAGGGGCTATTTGTTCGGGAGGATAAACTCTTTGGATAGCTAACTCTGCTGTGATGACTTGACTAGGATTATTAGAAAATACTTCTGGTGGTGTCATTTGCGCGATCGCACTTAAAAAACCTTTACGAAAATCTTCTGAGATCGCAAAACTAGCTACCCAACTGCTGGTAGTCACTCTTTGGCTACCACCTTGTGGTGTTCTCACTGAGATTCCTGGATCTGGTTGGGGTTGTGCAGCTGCTTCTATACTTTGCGGTGGTAGAGTTCCCGACCAGTTAAACATGGCTGTCATGGTTTTACTGATAAATTGGCGAATAGCTTCGGGTTCTCTGGCTAAATTATCAACAGCAGCTATCGGTTCACCATCTAGCATTTGCACAAAATTCGGCGGTTTTCTCAGGCTGAGTTGGCGAATATTTAACCCTTGTAAGATGAATAAAAATAACACTAATAGATGTAAGCTAAAGGTGGCGATCGCAAAGATTGTGAGAACATTTGCAGTGGGTTTTCTTTTTTGCAGTAAATTAGTCATACAATTTGGGATTTTAGATTTTGGATTTGGAATTTACTCTACAGATATATCTAGGAGTTTGAGAATTTATATCCTATCTTTGACCAAAGCACTTGTATTATTAATCGCACTAAAAACCGCAAATCCTCCCGCACCTGCTACAGCCAAGGATAACAGTGGGGCTAAAATTGCTAGAAAGATGATGAACCACATTAAATCAGGATTTGCATTGGGATTTTCTGCAGGACCGTTAATAATTACTGCGGCGGTGACAGTCGCAATTATATTAAAGGAAATCTTGGCAATTCCCGCACAAAATAAGGCTGTTAGCCACGCATAAACAGGTTTACCAGCTACAGGTAGCAAGGATGCACCCACAGCCAAGGGACCTAAAGCTGCTATCAGCAACATGGTGGCTTCTATTAAGTTTTGAAAGGCGTATTGCAAAGAAATTAAAAAGTTTTTGATACTGGTTTGGGCTGTATTGCCTAACAAAGAATTAAAAGTAGTATCTGATAAATTTACTGTACCAAATTTTAGGTCACTTACCTGATTTTCTAGTCTTTGAATCCAGATTCTATCCCCGTATAAATTTCTATATTCTCGCCAGAGGTCATTAATTTGATCGCTAGCTTGGGCAAAACATTGGGTTTGTTGTTCACCAGTCAGTGATTGACAAGGACGCAATAAAGAACCAGCTACTTCTTCGGCTAAACTCATATTGAGGGCTTGCTGATAGGTTTGTTCAGCATCGGCTGTAGCTACTACTTGCTGATTGACTGTATTAATAAAGTTTCTCACCCCCAATGTCAAATTAGAAAGTATGCTACCATTTCCTGTATTACTTAATAACAAAACTACGATAAACGGCCAAATTAAACCCGTAATTGGTCGGGAATATTCGCTGTAAATCACATCTTTTAGCCATTGCATCATAAAAAACAAGAGAGTTCCTACAGCGAAGAATACACCCAGATTGGTCAGCGCTCCATATAAATTATTACTGGTATTATTTTGTAATAAATCTAGCCATTGATTATCCCAACTTTCAGCCATGCTTCTCGCCGTTACAGCACCACTATCGAAAGTTTCATTGATACCAATATCCGGGAAGGTTTGTAATATCAAGTCAGGTTGCATATTTGTCATTCTGAGCGAAGTGAAGCCATCCCATAACCTTTGTGATTGCGTCGTTACACTCCGTTCCACTCGCAATGACATATAGTAAGTAATTAAGCTGAATTGATATATATAAAGCTGCATTTTGGTTTACAATATCCTAATTCTCTTCTCTACCAAACAAATCGATTTGGGCCGTAGTCCGCATCAGTCTTGCTGTCTCTGTTGCACTATCTACTCTACGAGAGCGATTTATGTCGTCCATTTGCTGAGAAATATTTGCTAAATTTAAGTTAGAATATTGTAAAGATTGATTGGTTTGCATTGTCTGAGCTAGTGTTTCTCCAATTATTTTTGATTGCTCACTTTGAACTTTCAAAGTTTGTAATTGCAAATTAATTTGACCAACATTTGTCTGTGCTGATAACTGTTGCGCCGCATCTTGAATTAGGGGAATTTTGCCAAGCAGATCACCGAGTAAGTTTTGGTTACTTTCTTCGGCATTTTTGGCAGTTTCTAGAATATTGATAATTGTGTTTTCAGTTTCATCTAATTTATCTTTTAATCGTCGTTGTCCATCTCTACCCATCATACTTTCCACTGCACCACGAGTAATGAACCGATTAATTTCATTACTTACCGCATTTGATTGCACAACTGGATTATTTTCAAATTTATCTGTTGTGGGGTTAAATAATAAATCCTGACGAAAGCTTTTCCCAGCCTCAACTGGATTCGGTATATTTAATTCTCCTTTGGAGTTATTCAGCGCATTTTGACTTCTAACTTCTAAAGGTCTTAAGGTTTCGCTGAGATTATTTCTGAGATAATTTTGCATATCTACAGAGTAAAATTGGAAGTCTGTCCAAACTCTGCCTAATTGTGCCATTGCTGGTAAGACTAATAAGCTCGAAAGGGTCAGGGTGAAGAATGTAGTTTTCTGCATATATTTTGAAGATATGAGGAACGAACCGCCAAGTACGCCAAGTGCGCCAAGGTAAGAGGAAGGAAAGAGATTCGGTGCAGTTATTCAAATTCAAATTTAATTCTTTGCGTCTTTGCGCCTCTGCGTGACACTCATTCCTTTTTCAACTCCCCCGCAAGGAAGCGATTAACTGACGTGCAAATACCGAAATTGCTTCATATTTATCTCTATGTTGTAACATGGCTTTTTGGCGTGCAGTTTGTTCGTTGGGGTTGTTAGCAACTACGGCTAATTGTTCAAACCCTGGATAGTAACGGCAGAATGTATAAATACCGTTATCATCTAATAACCATTGACTATAAATACCTTCTTTACGAGGGAAAAAGCTTTCTGTGGCATTACGCGCAATAATATCACGAGGATATTTTAAAATGTTCACAAAACTATCTACTGCTACTGGTTGAATCCGCCCAATTAATCTGGTTGACAAGTTTTGTAAAATCTTTGATGCGGCTTTAGATTTGGCTATGGTATCAGGGTCTTGTCCTGATAAAATGACTCGAATCCCCGCTTTAGCACCGTTGGCGCAAATTCTCCCCACTAAATCAGCAATTTGATCAAATTCAAATAAAATTGGGGCTTCGTCAATGAAGAAAATAGACGCTGGACTACTTAACGCCCGTCGCAAAGCTGCGGAATAAGCACTTAAAGATAAAACTGCTGCATCTTCGTTATCTGAGAGGTTCCGCAATGCAAATACTAAAAGTTGTGCATCAGTGGGAAAGCTAGATGGTGCAGAAATGGACTGTCCGACGCGACTTGAAAGCCAAAACCTTAACCGCAGTTGAATTTGACTGAGTGCGTCATCTACTCGACCACTGACAGAATCTAATTGCAGATGTTCTGGGGAACAGAAACAGAGAAAGTCTTTTAAAGTAGGGGTTTTTTGCCAAGCTTGACTCCCAAATCCCCCAGCTATAGCTTGTTTATATCGTTCTTGAATACCTGTATCTGCAAAGAAAGCGCTTAAAGCTAAGTTGAGAAGGGAACGCACGGTTTGAGACAGCAGTTGGTTTTCAGTGGATGACCCTAAAACCATTGTCATTAATGCTGATTCTAAGAACCCAGTATAATCTAGTAGGCGATCGCGCTGTGTTTCTGGAGAGAGCGATCGCAAATCAGGCTGCTCAAATAAATTGTTGGATTGTTTGGAAATATCAAAATAGGCTCCATTCCCCTCCATAAACTCTGTATAGTCGGTAAAGGTAGATGAACCATCAGGTTTAGGAAAATCCAAGGCGACTACAGGAATCCCATGGGCTAAAGCTTGAGTTAAAATTCCCGATACCAAAACCGATTTACCAGCGCGAGTAGTAGCAAACAAAGCTAAATTTTTATGTTGGTTAAACAAATCTAAATGTATAGGCGTTCCCCCTTCTTCAGCAATTAATTCAAAACCGTGACTATCTCCCGCTTTCGTTAATACTAAAGGCATTAATCCCGGAACTTCACTGGTTAAATATAATTGACGACGGTTAAAAGGTTTGACTAACAAACCTTCCCAAACTATGGGTAAAGATTGCAGCCAAATTTTCCAAGTATATTCAATTTCTCTAATTACCTGCGCTGGTCGTTGAAAACAGTTTTCAATATATCTTGTCGCCTCATCTAATTTAGCTACAGTGGGACGATGAACAAAAATAACTATACTCGTATATATCGGTACTGCTCCCTCATATAATTGTTCTTGGGCTGCTACTGATTTCTTTAACTTTAATTGAGCGTTAACATCAATAGTTTTACTTTTTTCCTGAGCCATAAGTGCTGTCATATTCGACTGTTTCAGCACTCGTTGCAAAGTGTTTTTAACTATGGCTGGATTAGCGGCGGTTAACTCACAGAAAATTTCTGTATCTACTACTGTTTCTCTAGCTAATAATTCCCACAAATAACGCATCTGAGCAAATTTGTTTTGCCAACCACCGGGCTTTTCTAGAAACGTTAACGCCCCAATATACCGATTTT
>PWQB01000148.1 GCA_003556955.1 Nostocaceae cyanobacterium CSSed10_463m | reverse complement strand
ATGCTGAAGATGAAGAATTGTAACTGATCAACAATGTCACCTGAGAACATCAACCCCTAGAAAATTCGCTAAGGAGTTTACAGACGCGATTGTATCACGTCTGTTTTAATGTGACTATAACAAATTGTAAAGAGTTGGTAGTAGCAAATCGATAGCAGTACATTTCCTCTAAATACTCCTGCTCTAATGCGCTTATACACCATAGTGTCTCTTTATAAAATGTTTCGTAGCAAAGCGTATTAATCTGTAATTTAGAATTACACCTTGTCTACTTTGAGAACTGTAGTTTTTAGTCAAGATGGTGAGATTGCTTCCTTACGTCGCAATGACAACAACTCCACTTTTCATGATGGACAAGGTTTACACAACAAAATTAAATATTTTATGGCTGGATAAATTGCTCTTTGGCATTCATGCTGGTTTTAGTCATCAGCTATCATGTTCTCGCTGATCAGTTACGTAACCTTTAGTAGCAAATAAGCGTGTTAGTGACGATTTATATGATTGCGTGCTAATTATGGCTAACATTGGCACTTCTTTGACATAAATACTGTGAACCTCATCTTATCATCAGTATTTACCGAAATAGATATTTATTGTATGTGCTGCTATTGACCATGAAAATTGTCCACTTTCTTAAGCAATTATTTACAGATGTCAGATTATGAAATTTTTCTGCTATGATTCCTCCTCATATTTGGCGATCGCTGACGGTGATGTTTCTCCTGAAAATTAGCCATAACCAAGTCCCAACATATCTCAGCTAGGCTAATATGTGATTATTGTGTCCATCGGTAACCCACTATATGATATAATTCATCCCCAAAAATATGCACAAAATTAACAGCAGCAAGAACTTGAGATATATTGAAGAAAAATCAAATTGTCTGATGAGCAAGTTAAGTTAATGACGTTCAAATCACAAACCCCAGTACATTTTTCATGAGAGTCAGGATTTGTTGACATTCTTAACATTTCTTTAGATAATTTGAAGGTGTATAGCGTCAAAATAAAATCAGTTCCGTATAGCAAACTACAAAATCCTAGCCACAAGTGTAATCGTTGTCATGTTTGTTCCCGGAATTTAATGGGAACGCTATCTACTTGTAAACTTTGTGAGTAAAAACCATGAGTGTGAATACGGTGCCTTCTATCAATTACTACTCTTACTACTCTTTGGATGTCATCCAAGATGAAGCCCGCCGACTGGTGGAAAGAGGAATGGTAAGTCGGCAACAGCCAATATATACTCTTTGTCAATACATTCCGGCGAGAGAGTGGGTTTGTGTGGAATGTGAGTTAGAGAAATGTGACTTTTTATTGCGCGATCGCATTGGCGATTTGATTGGTCGTGAACAATGGGAAAACGACTAACCAGTAAGTGATTCAGATTTTGGATCGGGAGTTTATGTTGGATGTCTATAATTTGACAGCAAGCAATTAAATACTTGCTTTGAGGGTTATCTCTAGTTTTGATCTATATTTCCCTATCCAGAATCTTAGTTCTTCCATGAACGCAGAAGCATTAGAATCGGAATTAATAATTTTTCAAGTTACATAGATTTAGTTATCGGGGCAGCTTAACAGATTAAGTTGCCCCGGTAATTTTTTATCCCACTTGTTCGAGATACTGGTTAACATCTTCAATAAGTCGCGTCAGTTCAGCTTCTGTAGTTAAGCGAATATTGATATCACGGATAGTCAGCAGGACTTTAGCCGCAAAAGGACTAGGCCAAATATTAGGATTACAAAAAACTTCTAAAAAGACATCACCTGTGTAGCGATACTCCACGGGGGGCTGAGGAGTGACTTTACTACCCCCTGGAGTGGGTTTAGCCGCCACAGCTTTTAGGCGTGTGATTAATTGATCTGTTGCTGCTTTTAATTCCTGTGCTGCTTGGGGTGAAAAACTAAAAGAGACAGAACCTTCAACCAGATTCAGTGTCAGAGGAGTTGAAGACATGAGTTATTTATCAATACTGATTCATAATGATCTATTTTACCGGAATAGGTCAACCTCATTAAACATAAAATCTTGACGATATAGATCCCCGACTTCTTTGAGAAGTCGGGGATCTGGATATTACGTTTTTTAAGTTTGAGCTACTTATTTACCCCTAAGTTTTTGCAGCCATTTCGCAAATTTTGACAAAAACTTTATCCCTAGAATTACTATATTAATGATAATAATGGGCTGTTGTTGTTATAGCCTGTGCTTACAGCTATCAAGGTTAGAGACAAGTTTAGTTATAAATAATCTCACTAAACTCAAGAAAAAACAGAGCATAAAGAGAGATATAATTCTTACTCCGTAAGACTTTGACACATTTAATTTCAGTTTTAAGTTATACATTAATAGTCATAGAAATAAATGTTACATATACTCTATGACTTACGATAACCGCCCCGCAGTGCAAAAGGTTTTAATTATCACCCTGTTGTTGAACTTGTTAGTAGTAGGGGTGAAAGGATTTTTAGGTTATATGACAGGTTCTTTAAGTTTGTTAGCTGATGCCTTGCATAGTGTTACCGATGGCGCAAACAATATTTTAGGATTAATTGCTAGTAAATATTCCGCCCCTCTACCAGATACAGAACATCCTTATGGACACCAAAAATTTGAAGGTGTGGGGGCTTTAGGAATTGCGGCCTTTCTGGTTATAGCCTGTTGGCAAATTCTCCAAGGTGCAGTGGAGAGGATCATTCAAGGTAGTGAACCTGTGAATATATCCCCTGTGGAATTGTGGTTATTGCTAATTGTGCTGGGTGTAAATATTTTTGTGGCTTTTTATGAACGTCGTATAGGTAAGCGCGTAGGTAGTCCAATTTTGCTGGCTGATGCAGCACATACCATGAGCGATGTTTGGGTGACTATAACTGTAATTGGCGGTTTGATAGGGGTTTGGCTAG
Organism: Nostocaceae cyanobacterium CSSed10_463m; assembly: GCA_003556955.1. Next base: position 1,965 of record PWQB01000148.1, on the reverse strand, counting down.
GTTATCAATGGTTGGATGTGGTGTTAGCTTTTCCTGTGGCTTTGTTAGTATTCTGGACTGGTTTCTCGGTTCTGAAAACTAATTTACCTTGGTTAGTAGACCATGTGGCGATCGCACCAGAAAAAATTCATGCGATCGCCACTGCTGTTCCCGGAGTGATTAATTGTCATAAAATCGCCTCACGGGGTGTTCTTGGTCGTCAAGTCTTCATGGAAATGCACTTAATCGTCGATGCACCCGATGTAGAAACTGCCCATCGCATTACCGAAGCAGTAGAAAGGCGACTTGAAGCAAGTTTTAGTCCCGTGAGGATTTTAATTCATCTTGAACCACCAACATACCAATCTGAGCAAATTAGCTTTTGAAGACTAATTCTTCCTATTCTGGAATGCCCTCATTGGCAATTTTATGAAGAATTTTAGTGACTTGTGATACATAAGTCACCAAATCTTTATATTTGTAGCATAATGTAATAATTTTTAATATTTTTAATATTTTTTTTTACACCACTGTAAACAGGGATTTACGCGAAAATACAGCAATTTTAAATGAATTGTCAAGTGCTGGCGAAGGTAGTCACAACTTGTTATTATCAACCTCATTAAATATCTCTGTACTATGGTTATGCTGGGAATAGAACATATTTAAGTATTAAAGGTATTGGAGTAATTTAAAAACACTGCTATGCCACTGTATCAGAGGATATCTCAAGACAACTTGATCATCACCAGGTTTGAAACGTGAGTAATATAGATATTAATATTCCTGTCCCAATTGACGTTAGCAACTGTAATAAAGAGCCAATTCATATTCCTGGCTCTATTCAGCCGCATGGGGTTCTTTTTGTCCTACAAGAACCAGATTTAACTATTGTACAAGTCAGCGATAATACATTTAATTTAATTGGCTTAACCCCTGAAGAATTACTAAATAAACAATTAAACGATTTCATCGATTTAGACCAATTTAACTTAATCAAAGAGTCTGTAACTCAAGATGAGTTACTCATTGTCAACCCCCTTGAATTGACCATTAACATTAACAATAGTCAGCCTGTAAATTTTGATGGTATTCTGCATCGTTCTCATGATTTTTTGGTTTTAGAATTAGAACCAACAACTTCAGAAAAAAGTAATACTTTCTTTAAGTTTTACCATTTAGTAAAAGCAGCGATGACTAAGCTGCAACTTGCATCTACATTAACAGAAATTAGTCAAATTATTGTCAAACAAGTTAAAGAAATTACGGGATTTGATAGAGTTATGCTCTATCGCTTCGATGAAGATTGGCATGGTACAGTTATTGCTGAAGAAAAGCCAGAATATTTGACAGCTTATTTAGGGTTGCATTATCCTGCGTCGGATATCCCCACACAAGCCAGAAAACTCTATAGTCAAAACTGGCTCAGACTCATACCAAATACCCACTATCAGCCTGCCGCCATTGTACCAACTAATAATCCTGTCACTGATGAACCTTTAGATTTAAGTAGGTCAGTTTTACGCAGTGTTTCGCCTTTACACATTGAATATATGCACAATATGGGTGTGACGGCATCCATGTCAATTTCCATTATGAAAAATGGCAACCTGTGGGGACTAATTGCTTGTCATCATCAATCCCCTAAATATATTCCCTACGAAATTCGTAATGCTTGTGAATTTTTGGGACAAATGACCTCTTTAGAAATTGCTGCTAAAGAAGATAGTGAAGATGTGGAAGATAAGATGCAGGTGAAATCTTATCATTCCAAGTTGGTGGAGTATATGTCCTTAGAAAATAACTTCATTGACGGTTTAATTAACAATCAGCCTAATCTCCTCGACCTGGTAAACGCTGAAGGAGCCGCAATTTGCTTTGATGGTAAATATGTCACAGTTGGTAAAACTCCAGAACCACAGGATCTACAAAATTTAGTGGAATGGATCAATCAAAATCAGCAAGAGGAAATTTTTTACACCGATT
>PWQB01000604.1 GCA_003556955.1 Nostocaceae cyanobacterium CSSed10_463m | reverse complement strand
AAATCTACCTTGTCTACTTTCCCTCCTTGTCTTCCAAGTCTTGCCTTCACAGATAACATTAAAAACCTACCCTTGTGAGCCCCTAACCCCTCCCCGCAAGCGAGGAGGGGAACTGGATTGATGGCTAAACGGAGTCCTTAGTGCGGGGTATATACCCTCAAAAACTAATGACTAATTAATATTTGTCCTGTGATACTTCAGATGAACCATATCCTTCAGGAAATCCACCAGGAGTAGTTTCTGTGACGAATCCACTGTATGCTTCCATACCGTGTTCGCCGATATCCAAACCTTCTAACTCTTCTTCACGAGAGACTCGGATACCTAAAGTAGACTTGAGTAACAGCCAAAAGATGCTGCTGAGAACAACTGTCAGACCACCTACACTTAGAAGACCAACCAGTTGAATAAATAACTGTCCCAAACCACCACCGGCAAATAAACCCGCAGTGGGACCATCACCTTCACCATACCAGGAATAAACACCGGGGCCGACAGACCACAGACCAACGGCTAGAGTTCCCCAGATACCGCAAACTAGGTGAACAGAGGTGGCTCCTACTGGGTCATCAATTTGGATTTTATCAAAGAGTGTGACAGAGAAAACTACAATTACTCCGGCAATAAAGCCAATGAGTAAAGAAGCCGGAATACCTACGAAAGCACAAGGGGCTGTAATTGCTACCAAGCCAGCCAATACGCCATTGATAATCATGGATAGGTCTGGCTTACCTAAGTAAATCCAAGCAGTACCTGTTGCAGCCACTGCACCCGCAGCCGCAGCCATATTAGTTGTAACAGCTATGTGAGCGATCGCGTTAGCATCAGCGGCCATTGTGGAACCGGGGTTAAAACCAAACCAGCCCAACCAGAGAATTAAACAACCCAAGGTAGCAATACTCATATTGTGACCAGGTAAAGCCACCGTTTGATCACCTTGGTATTTTCCGATGCGTGGACCGAGAAATGCTGCTCCCATTAAAGCCGCCCAACCACCAACGGAGTGAACCACGGTAGAACCCGCAAAATCCCAGAATCCAAAGTCATCTAGCCAACCACCACCCCAAATCCAATGTCCGGTGATGGGGTAAGCAATACCTACAAGTAGGATGCTGAAGATTAAGAAGTCAGTAAATTTAATCCGTTCGGCTACCGCACCAGAAACAATTGTGGCCGCAGTTCCCGCAAATGCTAGTTGAAATAAAAACTTGGCGGCTAAAGGTACACCCGCCCAATTCAACGAACTAAAGACACCTTGATAAGCATCGTCTGTTAACGGACTGTTATCTGCTCCTGAGAGGAAAAACCCAGAGGTTCCCAAGAAGCTATTGCCATCACCGAACATAATGCCAAAGCCAATTGCCCAAAAAGCAATACTAGCTAGGGCAAAAACAATTAGGTTTTTAGAGAGAACGTTGACAGCGTTTTTCTGGCGACAGAAGCCAGTTTCTAACATCCCGAAACCAGCATTCATAAAGAATACTAAAAAAGCCGCTACTGCTACCCAGAGAGTATCTAAAGCCACTTGCAGTTCTGCTGTGGTTGGTCCTGCATCTGGTGTTTGGGCAACTGCGACATAACCCCAGCCCAAAACAATCAAACAAGCTAGAGGTAAACAGGCTTGCCAACTAGGAGAGAGTTTCTTTATTGCTCGGCTAAATGCCTGGAATTTGGAGTTAAATGTTGTACTCTTAGCGTAGTTTCTTGTAGACGAATGCCTATTTCTTCTTTTTGATTTTAGTTTGTACATGAGTTAAAATTACACCCTCCAAATTGAACGAAAACCATAAATTAAAGCCAAAAAACTAACGCCCCATGCTAAACCGAGCGGTTGTTGATATTTGTCCCACAAACCACTGGTTTACAAAGCATAAATTCTCATAACCCAATTAGGAGTTTAGGCAAACATTGGTACATTTGTAAATATTTTATGATGCTTTTTTTGAAAAAGTATTATGCATTTTATGCAACTGTCAAGCCTCCTATCTAAAACTTTGAACCTAGAAATAGTCATGTTTTGGAACAAAGAATCTTCACAATTGCCAAATTTTGCGGCAAAATTCCGCTAGAAGTGGATAATTATACTACAAGTTGACTGCTTTAAATGCCCAAAGACTGGGAATAATAAAGTAATTTATGTGACAACCTTTGCTAATAAGATCGCGCATAAATTTTGATTGATTTTCTACTTCCTGCAACTGAAAGTCTGTATTTGCGGATACTTTTTTATTTTCTTTGACTCTTTTAGTAGCCTGTAGCTCTTCGGATCAAGAAACTGTATCCTTTACAGTGTCAGCATTCTCTGACTTAAAGCTCAAAAAGTCAAGAAGATTATTAAAATTTTATAAAAATGCTAAAATAATGAACAGTTATCACGCTGATGTATCAGAGATTTAGACCCAATTACGTCTTTTACTGATAACTGATAACTGATAACTGATAACTGTTTAAAGTTCTTGTTGCAAATATTGCTCATATCCTAGTTGTTCTAGTTTGGCTTGCTTTGCCATTACCGATTCCGAGAGATTTTGGCGATATTGTTGCACTTTTTCCAGTAATATTGGTTGATGTGTAGCCAGGATTTGCACTGCTAACAGTCCAGCATTCTTAGCATTACCTATGGCCACTGTTGCAACTGGAATACCTCCAGGCATCTGTACAATCGAATATAAAGAATCAACACCTTGTAGGTTGCGAGTAGCTACGGGAACGCCTATTACCGGAAGTGGAGTTAAAGATGCTACCATGCCAGGAAGATGGGCTGCACCACCTGCGCCAGCAATAATCACCTTTAAACCTCTTGCATGGGCTTGTTGGGCGTACTGCACCATGCGTTCTGGAGTCCGATGGGCGGAAACAATTGCTACTTCAGTTTCTACGCCAAATTCTTCACAAATTGCGATCGCATCTTTCATTGTGGGCAAGTCTGAATCGCTGCCCATGATAATACCGATAAGAGGAGCCATATTAATTTTAGATTTTGGATTTGGGATTTTAGATTTTTAAGGTGATGACTCAAGCAACACAAAAGCCCTTAGATATTATTAATGCACGAGTACCCGATTATCAAGATTTACAAAGAATCTCTGTTAACCATCAGGGGATAATTGAGCAAATCTTGCCCATGAGTGATGTAATTACAAGCTGTGAGTCTGCAATAGATGTGGCTGGTGATTGGATTTCTTTGGGTGGTGTCGATTTACAGATTAATGGGGCTTTGGGTTTGGCGTTTCCCGATTTAAATGCTGATAATGCTCATATTCTGCCCAAAATATGCCAATACCTCTGGGATGTTGGTGTGGATGGATTTTTACCCACCTTAGTCACAACTTCAATAGAAAATATACAGCGATCGCTAGCCATAATTGCTGATTTTATTCCCACTCAAAAAGTAGGTGCAAAGATTTTGGGGGTACATTTAGAAGGGCCATTTTTAAATTACCAAAAGCGGGGCGCACATCCAGCCGAGTATTTGTTACCTCTGACAATTGATCAGGTTAAAAGAGTTTTGGGCGATTATGCCCAGGTTGTAAAAGTGATCACTTTAGCCCCAGAATTAGACACTACTGGGGAAGTAATTCCATATTTGCGTTCTTTGGGGATAATTGTCAGTTTAGGGCATTCCCAGGCAACAGCAGCCCAAGCACAAGCAGCTTTTACCCAGGGGGCGACAATGGTAACTCATGCTTTTAATGCCATGCCTTCATTACATCACCGTGAACCTGGGCTTTTAGGTGTAGCAATTAATCATCCTGATGTGAGATGTGGTTTTATTGCCGATGGTGAACACGTTACACCCACTATGCTGCAAATTTTACTCCGCGCCAGTAACTACGCACAAGGGCTATTTTTGGTGAGTGATGCCCTCGCACCTCTGGGGCTACCTGATGGGGTGTATCCTTGGGATAATCGGCAGATTGAAGTGAAAAATGGTACGGCAAGATTACCAGATGGGACGTTATCCGGGACTACTTTACCTTTATTGCTGGGTGTGCAGAATTTGGTGAAGTGGGGAATTTGTGATTTAGAAAATGCGATCGCTTTAGCAACTACTTCACCTAGAAAAGCGATTAATTTACCAGGTATTATTTCTAGCCCTGCTGCTAATTTATTACGCTGGCATGAGGATACAAGTAATCAAGAAATAACTTGGCAAAGATTATTTGACATTTCATCATCCTGACAACTCCATCAAAAAGCTATCTCGCAGATGAAAATCAGGTTTTACTCCTGGATGTGTTAATGCCCAATAAGTAATATTACTATTTTTATCTTTGACAACTGTAGTAATTGCAACTTCAATCTCTTGTGTTTGCGTCAAAATTTTATTCAAATCCACATCCAAAATAAGTGTTAAGTTATCCAATTGCTTCTGAACAATAAATGGGAGTATGTTAAAAGCTGTTTCCTCTTGCATTCCTTGACGATAGCCATCAAAATGATAAATGTTCCAATGTCCAGCCGGGGAAAGGTTAAATTCCCAATACTGGGCAGAATCTTTGATGGCAATGAAGAATTCAAAACAAGTATTTTCCCATAGTTCATGATTTCTGGTTGGTGTATCTGATAACGGGGGAATAATAACTTGGTTTAAGTCTCCAATCAGTTGATAGCGGAGGCTAAGTTTATTGGCATATCGGGCAATATTACCTGTAATTTGCAAATTAGGTAAAGATTCCTGAGAGGGAAATGGTTGTAGAGAAAATGTTTGATTTGTCATATTAATTAGGGTTTGCTGAATAAGTTATCTGTGGAGATTAGGGAACAGGGAACAGGGAACAGGGAACAGGGAACAGTTTCAAGAGTTTAGTAGGGAAAATTTTTCCTTTGAATCAAACTTAAATGCAAGGTTTTCGAGTTCCCACTTCATAAAAGCTTGCACTTTTT
>PWQB01000667.1 GCA_003556955.1 Nostocaceae cyanobacterium CSSed10_463m | reverse complement strand
AATTCGGGAGCCGAAAACCCTTGTAGAGACGTTCCATGGAACGTCTCTACATCCCTTAACCGAAATGTATTGGGCTACGGTGTACACAGAAGTGATCTGATCCCCCTAAATCCCCCTTACAAAGGGGGACTTTGATTCTAATTCCCCCCTTCTCAAGCAGGGCTAGGGGGGATCAAAACGTTGTTAGGCAACTTGATTCACTATCGCTAGGGAAACATCTAAAACCCTTATTTTCAAAGCTTTTATCAATTGAGACGTAGGTTGGGTTAAGCACAGCGCAACCCAACACCCAAAGACCTTGGCATTGTTGGGTTTCACTACGTTCTACCCAACCTACATTTATTTTTCTCTCTCTAGAGTGATAGAAAAGGGTTATGTGTACACCGTAGCCTTATAGGGGAGAGGAATGGCAGCGGGGTTTTCCAGCAAACCCTATATAAAAAGATTTCCGCCGTTTTTGATGGCTCATAGCCTAAGTGCGCTGGCCAAATAAGATAGTTCCTAATCTGACCATTGTGGCACCAGATGAAATTGCTAGTTGATAATCTCCTGACATCCCCATTGAGAGTTCGCGCATTTTCAGATGAGACCAGTTTTGCTGCTGGATTTTTTTTGCCAAATCAGCAGTATCATTAAATACACAAAGTGTTTCAGTCTCGTTCAAACCCAAGGGCGGAATTGTCATCAAACCCTGAATTTGTAAATTTTTACACTGGTTCAGGTCAGCTAGGTCAGCTAATAGTTGTGGGACAGTCCAACCCGACTTATTGGGGTCAGGAAGAATTTTCACTTGTAGACAAACTTGAGGACTGACTCCTAGTTGTTGCGCCAATTCATTTAAGCGCTGCGCCAGCTTCAAATTGTCTACAGAGTGAATCCAATCAAATAATTCAATGGCTTTTTTGGCTTTGTTGCTTTGTAACCGTCCAATAAAGTGCCAGGTAATATCCGGTAAGTCTTGTAACTCGGCTTGTTTCCTGGCAGCTTCTTGGATACGGTTTTCGCCAAAATCACGAATCCCGGCGTTGTAAGCAGCGCGAATGGCCTCAGTCGGAAATGTCTTGCTCACAGCAATTAACCGTACTGAAGGTGGTAGTGAAGCCCTAATAGTGGTGATACGTTCGCTAATGGAACTGGTCACGTCGCTGCGCTCCGAATTCAAAATTCAAAATTCAAAATTCAAAATTAAATACCCCACGGATAAATCCGGGGGCTGGAATCAATTAATGTTGTTTTACTTTTTTCTTCTCCATAAATAAATTTAGTTGCTCTGTATCCTTTTTTTCTGTGATCATTGGAATGTGCGTTGGAAAACACTTTGAAGTTGCTCGTACTCCTGGGACTGACCACTGCGGCGTAAAGTACGCAAGCGATTTTCTAACAACATTCGAGCTTCAGTACGTCCTATAGACTGGAATTTGATGCTTTTAATGTCGTTTGCAACCAAAAAAAACAAACGTTGGGCATAAAGTGTGGTGAACAGATCCTGGTTCTCATCGACCATACAGATCCGATAAAGCAAACCCCAAGTTGGATGATTTATGTAAGTTTCTGAGTTTTCTGGATTCATTTAATAGTCAAAGTGGGAGTATATATATCTTTTCGCAAATCAGTACAAATGTTCAGAAGATAATACACCCCTTTTGCCAGAATATTTGGTTAACTTATGGGAAAATCAGTGATTCTGGCCATTTAATGGCAATGATCAAAACCTTGATCTTGTTCTGAATGGGCAGATGAAGCTGGCCGTAGCAATGTAGGAATGCACGAGATACCAGAAAAGCAACTATTTATGTCTGTTGGTTCTGGCTCTTTTCCATCTTGCCATAATTATCGCTCTGTGGAGCAAAATGAGCAAGAGGATGATGAGATTAAGCCAAATTACCTAAGACTAGTCTAGCACCCCAGAAGAGTGTAAGCATAGCGATCGCTAACCAATCTCTGGCTTTCAGGCGTAATTCGTGCCATTTGACTTGATGTTCATTGGGGCTAGTGAAGCCACGTACCATCATCGCACTAGCCATTTGTTCGGCTCGTAAGAGGAGATTCTTTAATAATCTCTCGGCGACTGTCATCCAAACTTTAACGGCTCCTTTTAACCCCAGTTTTTTCCAGTTAATTGCTCTAGTCATCACTGAGCGAATTAAATTCTGCACTTCTTCTAGAACTAGGGGGATAAATCGTAAGGACAAAGTTAAAGTCAGCGTAATTTCCGTGACGGGTACTTTTAACCGTCGTAGAGGTTGCATTAAACTTTCTATAGCTGTGGTGATTTCTTCTGGTGCGGTTGTCAGCAGATACAGGTTGCTGCTGTAAATCACTGTAAAGATGATCGTACTGACTCTGATTGCTAAATCAAGTGAACGGCGAGTTACTGTAACTGGCCCTTGAGCAAATAAGATGTAGCTGTAATCTTGGCGATCGCCTGTTGCTGGCACAATATCATTAGTGGCGTTGGCTGGCTGAGTTATTTGTGGGTTAGTTGGTAGTCTGGGTTGATAATTTACACCCAAACCATCAGGACTGACACTGATAATTACAAAGACAAATAGGGCTAATGTTAACAGCCAGCCCATTTGTTTTTGCCATACACGCCTGGGTATGCGAGCTACTACAGTAAAAATAATTAATAATCCCACCAGTAGTATCCGCCATTCGTTATTAGCAAAGGTGTAGCTAGTTAAAAAGCTCATCAACCATGCTATTTTGACACGCGGATCGAGTTTGTGTAGCCAAGTTTGCGGTTGTTCTAAGTACAGTCCAAGGGGTAGCGATCGCAATAAATCCATTTCTAAGTGCTGGGTGTGAGAAAATCAGGCTTGATATTCACTATTTTGACTCATAAACCGTGATCACCAAGTTATCCGCGCCGAGGAAGCCCCTGGCTTCAGGCATGGGGGCAAAGTGCGGGCGATTTTAATCGCTGTCCAAAAATACTTATGCTTCATGAGATAATAGATGTATGTTGAAATGGGCAAAGGCACTGTGTAACCCCACAGAAACAGTTGTGCCAGTAGACATAAAGGCTGTCGCGTAGCCTTGATAGGGTAAAAACATATTGCTTGCTAAAGGGCAAAACAGTGTGTTTTTGGGGCGTGGGGATGAGTACATCCTCTGTTTAATCGTAACCGCGCCCAGAGGTTTGGGGGATAGTGTTTCGGAACCTGCACAGGAACCAAGCCGCTATTTCTCAGGGCTGCTAAAAGCCCCCGGATTTATCCGTGGGGAATGCGTTACTAGCACTATTGAGTTTAATAAAACTATCAAACGCATACCAAGCCAACACATACCAAGGAATAATTTCCAGTTGCAAGCCTTTGACTATAACTTGTCTCACAGCTAAGATACTCAGCCCTAAAGGAAAAATCAAGCGTAAATCAGCTTCACCACTTGTCGCCTGATCAAATCGTCTATTTAAGTTGATCATGGTATTTTTGATATCTTCTGCTGCTTCGGAGCTACCTTCAGTAATATCAACAAAAGTCACTCCTAAATCTATTAATGTAGTCAGCAGATTTTCCCAGATGGCATCTTTACCATCATAGTTAATAATTATACTACCATGACTAATATTGGTGCGTACCTGACTAATATGAGGTTGTGCCTGTAAAACATTAACAATGCGTTGTATTTGTTGCGGATGACGATGCGCTTGAGAAATTCTCAATCGTAGTCTTCCGGGCGTGTCACTAATGATTTTTGTCGGTATCGGTTTAGGTGTGGTTTTGACGGTGGCTTTCTGAATATCTTTAGCTATCTTGGTCAGATTACCATAACTATTTGTTAACACCCTGTAGCCCTCCCAAGTTGTATTTGGCTCGTAGTGAGGACTTTAGTCCTCTCATGACTTACTTTAAAGACTAAAATCCCCACTACAAAAAATAGGCGATTTATCCGCCATGTTCTACTGTGTTGTCAGTAGATGTTTCAAATGCTGGTGTTTCTCTATCCTCCGCAATTTCAGCTTTAGCTTCGGCGATGATATCCTCCCAGGTTTCGCCCATTTCTGCAAATGCGCCGCGACTTTTTTCGTAGGCGACAATTCCACCTTTAACTAGTGACTTGGCTATGGGTTTACCAATTCCTGCCACTACAGGAATGAGGATAGGTGCTAATAATACTGCCCCTATACCTGCTATAATCCCAGGAGCGCCAGCATCTTCAACGAAATCAGTAATTTTAGGTGCCATAGTTAATTAACTCTATGATATGTAAGTAAGCCTTTTAGCTTAATCTGTTCCAGATTGTGATCTCATCTTGCTGATGGTAGACTTCCAGCAGGTTTGAACATTGGGCGTAAACCGTTGACTCCGGCAATAACTGTTGAACCATTGTTAATTACAGTTGCGGCCAAGGGGTTAAGACCAAACAAAACGGCGATCGCCATTGCTGCTAAATTAGGGATGACTACAATTTTGGTGTTTTGCTGAATCAGTTGCTTTGTTTGACGTGCGATCGCGATCGCCTGGAGTAAACTGTATAAATCGTTCTGCATTAACACTACATCTGCTGTTTCACGAGCAATTTCGGAACCATCAGCAAAGGACACGGAAACATCAGCATAAGCTAAAGCTGGGGAATCATTGATCCCATCGCCGACAAAAGCCACTGTTTTACCTTGTGCGTGCAGTTGACTGACAATTTCAGCTTTTTCTGCGGGAAAGGCTTCAGCGTGGGTATGGTGAGGGGGAATACCTAAATCAGCCGCTACAGTTTGCGCGGTTTGTTTGTTATCTCCGGTGAGTATATGCACTTCTACACCTTCGACGTTTAACAGGCTATTAATTACTTCCCGACTTTCTGGGCGCAGCACATCACTATATTTAATTATGCCTTGCAGCTCACCGTTACTAGCAACATAAATTAGCGAACTTGCTGATGTTGGCTGTGTATCTAGGGATTCCATCTTAATGCCTTGCTGACGCAAAAAGCGCTCGCTACCGACATAAACAATTTCACCATCAATCTGGGCTTGTACGCCTAAACCAAGTTCATATTTCCACTGACTACGACTAGGAATTTCCACTTGCTGAGTTTGGGCGTAGCGAATTATGGCTTCAGCTACTGGGTGTGTCAAGCGCTGCTCTGCTGCTGCTGCTAATGCTAAAACTCGCCCGCTAGAAACGCTGACATTGAGACTTTCTACAGAAATTACAGTGACTTCGCCTTTGGTGAGTGTACCTGTTTTATCAAAAACAATGGTATCAACTGCTGCTAGTTGTTCTAAAGCTCTACCACTACGAATGAGAATACCTTGGCGGGCTGCGTCAGATAATGCCGCTAAAACAGACGTAGGAATAGATACCCGAAGCCCCGTACATAAATCTAGGGTGAGGATGCTGGCTAGTCTTGCTGGGTTAGCTGTGGCGGCAAATACTGCCCCACCGAGTAATAAAGTGGGTAACACAACTTGTTCAGCAATTTTACTCGCCTGGTTTTCCATGCGGGTATCATGAACTGGGGCGGATTGGATTAATTGAATACTCTGTCCAGCACGAGTGTTATTACCTACCCGTTCTGCTAAAATATAAACTCGCCCTTCTCTAACTAAGGTAGAGGCAAAAACAGCTTGTCCGGGATTTTTGAGGACTGGAACCGACTCGCCTGTGAGTTTTTGTTCATCGAATAAGGCTTTACCTCGAAGAATTTTGCCATCACTGGGGACTTGTTCACCAGGATAAACAATGACAATATCTCCTGGTTGGACATCTGAAATGGGAATTTGCAGCTTTTCGCCATTGCGTTCTACCCAAGCAAATTGTCCTAGAGAATTGAGTAAATCTAGGGTTTGTAGTTGAGAAGAACGGGCAGTGCGATCGCGGATATTTTCCCCAATTTCAATTAAACTCAACATCAGGGCTGGTGTGAGAAATCGTCCTTGGAATGTGGTGATGGCGATCGCTATAAAATCCAAAAAGTCAATATTCAGTTTTCGCTGTATGATTATGCTAGCCAGCGCTCTTTTTAACACTGGCAATGTGGCGATAACAATGCTTCCCACTACCATAATTCGCGGTATGGGTAATCCTAAAGGACCTCCTAGCACAGCTAAACCAGTAGCTACTACAGAGAATTGCATACCAAATTCCGTTGATGGCTGTTGAGCAGCTGTGAGAACGATGGTTTCTGCACTTGCAGTCAATATTAAGCAGCTTAAACGCGATCGCATTTTGGTATCGCTAACTGCACTAGCTTGATAATTTACTACCAGGGAAGCCGCCGCCGAGTTGATTCTGACACTGGTTATTAGGGGATCTGATGCCAGTAATGTTTGCAGCTTCTTGGCATAATTTGAATCATAGCGTAACCGAGGCACACGCCACCGCACTCTTCCCCGAATTGCATGAATCACACTGAAGGAAACTTTGGGAACCTCTCCAGTTTGTTCTTCTACAGTCTCTGAAAATGTTTCCACTGAAGGCAAAGCTATTTGCACAGTAACTTGTGTCATTCCTTCTCACTTAAGGTTAATCAACTTGTTGATTAAATGATTATTTGTAATTGATATTTACAACGAAAACTTTGCTATATAATCCAGAGAAAAAGACATTCCTGGACATTTCATATCTGCCCATAAACTGGATACATTTTGCTGACTAGAAACTGGGAAAGAATTTGCAGATGGCTCAGTTAGCAAAGCTAATTCCATTAAACTCACCCAATGGGTTACAGCCACTTTAGCAGGTTGATAGGCGATCGCAATTGATGCCGCATCATGATTGACTCGCACCTTTACCACTAAAGGATCTGCCTTTAATAACTCCTCCAGTCGCCGCCGATATGCCCTATCTTGAGCAAGTTGAGGCAAATGAAACCTGATTCTTCCCGGTATGGCATGAACCACAGTATAAACAAGTCGAGAATTTGTGGAGTGATCATCCTCTGGGGAAACAGAATCTTCAGTAGCTTTTTTAACATCTGCTCCTGAAAATTTTGGTTCTAAATAGTCGATTACCCGACGAGTGGCATCTGCGGTGATCATATACACCGGAATGGCTGGTAAACCGCTAATTCCCAATCCTCCAGTCACTGCCAACCCTGTGAGTAAGGGAATCAAAGAAACTGATTGTTCTTGCCAAAAATCAAGAGATTTCCAGGCAGCGAAAGCATCTACACTACTCGCTGTCACCTTTTCCACGCCGAACTCTTGCAGTCGGTTCAAAATTTGTGGCATTGACACCAGAGTTTCATCAAATGTCACTATTAAACTACCTGTTTGCTGATGAAACGAAACGTCTCTAACTTCTGGATATTGCCGTAAATTTGCGGTTATAGTCTCTAAATTTGAGTTAAAAATAGCATTAGTAGCGCGGATGCGGATGCGCCCGTTAGTTGCATGAATAATTTCTAATCTGCCAGCAGATATTTGCACCTGTGGCGGCAAAACCTCTGGGCTAGTATTTTTATTCACATTGACTGCATCACTTTCAAGCTGCGGCTTCTCAGAATCACTGATATTTGTGACCATTTAATCAATGAAACACACTCAAGACTAAGGTTAACAATAGGTTAAATATAACCCTATGCCTCCGTATCCAGTCTCTTCCTTGGGAGATATCTTGGTTTAAGTATTATTGATTATCAATCAACTACATCATAGTCCCCTCCTCGCTTGCGGGGAGGGGGTTGGGGGTGGGGTTCTTGTATCTTACTCAACCGATAACCGCTATAATTGTTTTTGGTATTCATCCTCAGTGATCAACTCCGCAGGATTCTCAACACGATCTACAAACAATACACCATCGAGATGATCATACTCATGTTGAAAGATCCGAGCCACAAAATCAGTTAATTCTTGCTTTTGTAACTTGCCATTGCGGTCAGTATATGCAATTTCAATTGCTTGATATCTTGGTACTAAACCTCTGATCCCAGGAACACTTAAACAACCTTCCCAACCTTTGACAATTTCCGTCGAATGAGCAATTATTCTGGGATTAATCATGGCAGTAGGTTCCATCACCGGGGCATGGGGATACCTCAGATTAGGGCGAGAAGCCACAATAAATAAACGATAAGATGCAGCTACTTGAGGCGCAGCAATACCCACACCATGAGCCTGGGAAACTGTTGCGCTTAAGTCATCAATCAGCTTTTGAATGTGTTGATCTTGACTATTGTCAACCCACGTCGCTGTTTGGCGTAGTAGAGGATCACCCAATTGAATGATTGGCATTAATTCAGGCATATAGCAAAGTGCTGAGTGCTGAGTGCTGAGTAGAAACCAAGTAGGAGCGGGTTTACAGATATGCTCAATTACTAATAATAATTTTAATAAACCCGCCCTTACATCAAGGTCTTCAGCAATTAACAATGTCCTAATGAAGTACACACCAATTTATTCTCTGTTCCCTGTTCCCTGTTCCCTGTTCCCTGTTCCCTAAAACTAAAAAACTTTGTACCTCACGAGCATGGGAACTGCTATATAAGTAACATTTCAGCGCATCTTCACACAGAATTGATATTAGCTGTCTGTTCTTGGTGGTAAAGGTGCAGGACTAACGGCTACTGATATAACTTGCCCATTGCGTTCCAATTGTATTTGTAAAGGGATACCAATTTGGCTATTTTCTACCAGTTTTTGGACTTCTTCAACTTTAGTCACAGGCTGATTATTAATGCTTTGAATCAGATCACCAAATCTTAGTCCAGCCGCAGATGCAGGGGAGCGAGGTAGAATATCCACCAATAAAACACCCTGATCTGCTGTGATATTTAAACGATTGCGTGCATCTTGATTAATTGTTGATCTGATTTCTGGTGTTAATGTCACCATTTGAATACCTAAATAAGGATGATCAACTCTGCCTTTCGTGATTAATTGCTCAGAAATTCTTTGTACTGTGTTAATGGGAATGGCAAATCCTAATCCTTGAGCGCCACGCAGAATTGCTGTGTTCATCCCAATTACCTGACCACGGGAATTGAGTAATGGCCCCCCAGAGTTACCAGGGTTAATGGCTGCATCTGTTTGAATATAATCAACCCGCTTATCGCTTACCCCAATTTCACTACTAGAACGCCCTGTAGCGCTGAGGATGCCAGAGGTCACAGTATTATTTAATCCTAAAGGATTACCAATGGCAATGACAGCTTCTCCTGGTTGTAAGGTGTCAGAGTTACCCAGGGGTACAATTGGCAGGTTATTAGCTTCAATCGCAATTACAGCCACATCTGTCACTTAATCCTCACCCAGCACTCTACCATCAAAAGTCCTACCATCCTTGAGGGTGACAATCACAGAATCAGCACCGTCTACAACATGAGCATTGGTCAAAATTTGACCAGAGGAATTAATAATAAACCCAGAACCACTACCTTGCTGTACTCGCTGTCTGGGCTGTGATGACCGGGAATTACCACCAAACTGTCGCAGAAAGGGATCGGCTGGTACACGACGAGACTGTATGGTTCTAGAAGCATCAATCCTCACTACTGCGTCTCCTGCCTTTTGTACTACTGCGACGACAAAGTTAGGATCTGTACTAGATGAAGAGGTAATGGCTGGAATCAGAGCCGGACTGTTATCATTTGTATTTTGAGTCGTAACCTGAGACTGAGAATTGTTTCTTTGATTCTCAATGGTTTTGGTTGGTAAAAACGAGCAGCCGCCAAGGGATACCACTGCTAACCCACTCAGTAGCATCAACTTGATTATACTGCTGGATTCCCTGCTGTGGCAGAAACCCCAGGCATCAATATCTGAAACTTTCAAGTTATGCTCGGTTTTTTTCATGTGTCTTTGCTTCTCCGTGCTAGTCGGTGGGTGATAGGATATTGTCTTCTGGGTATGTCCTTTAAATGATGACAACTCAAAGGCTGGTTTCAGGTCTAAACCTCATAAATACTATATAAATACTAAATTAATTCTTTCTGACATCTTCAATTGTGACAATTAGTAGCAAAGGTGGTAAATAATGGAAATTCCCATTGACAATCTGTGGAGTCAGGTGCTGAAACGCTTACAGATAGAATTATCCCGTCCCACCTTTGAAACTTGGATAAAAACTGCTCACGCCGAGGGATTAGAAAATAATTGTTTAGTCATAACTACTCCTAATCCTTTTGCTCGTAATTGGTTACAAAAATATTACATCAATACCATTGCTAATGTAGTGGAAGATATTTTGGGTCATCCTGTGGAAATTTACATTACAGTTGCTGATGGTGATGAAATGACTATTTTTGGAGAACCGGAAGCTACTGGGGAATTACCTAGCCAAAGCATGAGTGTGGACAGTGTTCCACACATCAATAAAACTACTACAAACTTAAATTCTAAATATGTATTTTCACGTTTTGTAGTGGGTGCTAACAATCGCATGGCTCACGCCGCTTCTTTGGCTGTTGCGGAATCCCCTGGCAGAGAGTTTAATCCCTTATTTCTATGCGGTGGCGTGGGTTTGGGAAAAACTCACCTCATGCAAGCTATTGGTCATTATCGCTTGCGAATTTGTCCAGATTCTAAAATATTTTATGTTTCTACAGAGCAATTTACTAATGACTTAATTACAGCTATCCGTAATGATAGTATGCAAAATTTTCGGGAGCATTACCGGGCGGCTGATGTGTTGTTGGTCGATGATATTCAGTTTATTGAAGGTAAGGAGTATACCCAAGAAGAATTTTTTCATACTTTTAATACTTTACATGAAGCTGGCAAGCAAGTGGTGATTGCTTCCGACCGTCCCCCTAATCAAATTCCTCAGTTGCAGGAGCGTCTATGTTCGAGGTTTTCTATGGGTTTAATTGCTGATGTGCAAACTCCAGATTTAGAAACTAGGATGGCAATTCTCCAGAAAAAGGCTGAATACGAAAATATTCGTCTACCCAGGGATGTGATTGAGTATATTGCTTCTCATTATACTTCTAATATTCGTGAGTTGGAAGGAGCTTTAATTCGGGCGCTGGCTTATATTTCTATTTGGGGTTTGGCGATGACGGTAGAAAATATCACTCCAGTTTTAGAAAGACAAAGCGAAAAAGTAGCAGCTACCCCAGAGGTGATTTTATCGGTGATTGCTGATACTTTTGCTATATCGATTGAAGACCTGAAAAGTAATTCCCGCCGCCGAGAAATTAGTTGGGCGCGTCAAATAGGGATGTATCTGATGCGCCAACATACTGATTTGAGTTTGCCGAGAATTGGCGAAGAGTTTGGTGGTAAAGATCATACAACAGTGATTTATAGTTGTGATAAAATTTCTCAACTCCTCCACAGTGATAACGGTTTAGTACAAACCCTGCGTCAATTGAGCGATCGCATTAACATGAATAGTAGGCAAAAAAGTCATTAAGCTGCTCCCCCACTGTGTCGGCGCAAGCAGGGGATACTCACAGGTCAAAAAGCTGATCAAGAAAATCCTCTAAAAAGCAAAAAATTGTTAACCACCACTATCACTGCCATAATTGTTGAGCAATTGACCAGAAGATTAACGGAAGTATAAAAACTGATTAAATTTAAATTCGTCTGTGGAAAAATAATTATTTTTTGGGGAAAACTGGGGGAAATCTGATCAGGCTGTGGAAAACTACCCTAGTTTTTCCACAAGTTTTCCACAGAGATGAACTTGCTCAACCATGCTTTTAACTCACCTGTAGGGAGTTTTCCACAATTTCCACAATCGATATTTTTACCCAAAAATGTAAATTGGTGAGTCAATATTTCTGGAAATGTATAATTCAGATCAATATTTATGATTTGATGGAACAATCAACAACCCAGCGACTCTATTCATTCTGCCTCTACCTACTGTTTTATGAAATTAGTTTGTACCCAAAGCGACCTCAGTAACAACCTTTCCCTTGTCAGCCGTGCAGTACCGTCACGCCCAACTCATCCAGTCCTGGCTAATGTGTTGCTACAAGCAGATGCACAAACTAATCAAGTCAGTTTAACCGCCTTTGATTTGAGTTTGGGTATCCGTACTAGCTTTCATGCTGAAGTATTAGAAGGAGGAGCGATCGCTCTTCCAGCTAAACTACTTGTAGATATCACCTCACGTCTTCCGGAAGGAGAAGTGACTTTAGATGATGAATCAGCTTCAGAATCGGAAACAGCCACTGGGGAAGGTTTAATTGTCACTCTCACACCCAAGAGTGGACATTATCAGGTGCGAGCCATGAGCGCTGAGGAATTTCCTGAACTCCCCATTATTGAAAATACTCAACCCCTGGAACTGACTACCGCCGCTTTAATTGAAGGATTACGTGGGTCATTATTTGCTACCAGTGGTGATGAAACCAAGCAAGTTTTGACGGGAGTGCATTTAACAGTTAAACAAGACACCTTAGAATTTGCGGCTACAGATGGCCACCGTCTAGCAGTCATCGAAACTACTAACGAGCGTCCTCTGGGGGATAGTCATCAACTAGAGGTGACAGTTCCAGCCAGAGCCTTACGGGAACTACAACGGATGTTGGCTCATAATGCTGCCTCTGATGAAGCGATCGCCTTATATTTAGATCAAGGTCAAGTAGTGTTTGCATGGCAAAATCAACGCCTAACCAGCCGTACCTTAGATGGTCAATATCCCGCTTATCGCCAACTAATTCCCCGTCAATTTGAACGCCAATTAACAATTGAGCGTAAACAATTAATTAGCACTTTAGAGCGCATCGCTGTACTAGCCGATCAGAAGAATAATATTGTCAAAGTTACCATTAACAATGCCGCCCAGGAAATTACCTTATCCTGTGAAGCTCAAGATGTGGGTAGTGGTAGAGAGTCAATTTCTGCACAAATATCTGGGGAAGATATTGAAATTGCTTTTAACATTAAATATTTAATGGAAGGATTGAAAGAATTACCATCTTCAGAAATTCAAATGCACCTCAATCAAGCCCTAACCCCAGTAATTTTTACGCCTCTGGGAGGTTTAAAAATGACCTATTTAGCTATGCCCGTACAACTGAGAAATTAGTCTCACTTAATATGACAAATGGGAATTTCAATCCAAAATTCTGTCCCTAAATCGGGATGAGAATTACATTTAAACACCCCGTGGTGTTTTTCTACGACAATTTGGTAACTAATTGATAACCCCAAACCAGTCCCTTTTCCTACGGGTTTAGTGGTAAAAAATGGGTCAAAGACTCTTGCTTGCAAAGATTCGGGGATTCCTGCGCCATTGTCGGTAATGCGAATTACCACAGTTTTAACTTTGTTAGCAAATTCGCTCACAGTCGTGTTAATGGTAATTTGACCAGGATTAATCAGTTCTGATGTAGATGTTTTTTGATGTTCTAAAGCATCAATGGCGTTGCTCAAAACATTCATAAATACTTGATTAATTTGTCCAGCATAGCATTCTACCAGTGGCAAATCCCCGTATTCTTTAATGATCTCAATGTTGGGAATTTCTGGTAATGCTTTCAAACGATGCTGTAAAATTAGCAAAGTGCTATCAATGCCCTCATGAATATTGACAGCTTTCATTTCTGCCTCATCCAGACGGGAGAAGTTGCGTAAAGACATGACTATCTGACGGATGCGATCAACCCCAATTTTCATAGAAGATAAAGTTTTGGGGAAATCCTCAGTCACAAATTCTAAGTCAATTTCTTCCGCCCGATCAATAATTTCTTGACTGGGATCAGGACAGTGCTGCTGATAAAGTTCTAACATACTCGCTAAGTCTTCAGCATATTCATTAACATGGGCTAAATTACCATAGATAAAATTCACTGGGTTGTTAATTTCGTGAGCTACACCTGCAACCAATTGACCCAAACTAGACATTTTCTCAGTCTGGATGAGTTGGGTTTGAGTTTGTTGCAAATTCTGCATAGCTAATATCAGCTGCTCGGCCTGTTCTTGACTCTGGTTCAGTAATTCAGCTTGTTGAAGTGCTACCCCTAGCTGATTGGCAATTTGAGCCATGAATTTAACTTCCGAGGCTTCCCAGTGACGGGGGGCGGCGTTTTGATATGCTGCTAACAAACCCCAAAGTTTTTGTCCAATAAAAATTGGGGCGATCGCATAAGCTTTAGCCTGAAATTGTTCTAAAAAAGCAATATGACATTCCGAATGGCCAGCTTGATAAATATCATCCACTGCAAAAGTTTCATTGTGGCGATATCGTCCCCCTTCAGTTGCTTGCAAATAGGAATCTGGCCAAATTGTATTCACATTTTCAGTGACTAACTTCGTCCATTCATCTCCAGCAAACTCAGCAATAAATTCACCACTCCAATCTGGATGGAAGCGGTAGACAGCCACACGGTCTGCTTGCAGGGATTTGCAAATTTCTTGAGTTGTAGTCTGAAAAATTGCTTTGATATCTAGAGATTCCCGGATTTTGGTCACAACTTCAAACAATACCCGTTGTTGTTCAGATGTGCGTTGCAGTTCTAGAGTGCGCTTTTGCACTTCATGTTCTAAGTTACTGTTAAAAGCTTGTACTTGTTGGTATAGTTCATGCTGTTGAATTGACGATGCAAAAAGATGACCAATATCTTCAGCTAGTTCAATTTCTGATTGCTTCCATGTCTGAGCTTGTGACTTTTTCGATTCCCGCCAAACCTCAAAGGATAGCCGGGGATATACTTGTCTTTTATCTAAATCAAATTGACCAGCCCAGAGAGTTTCTGTATCTATTTCTGGGCGAAAAATACTTAAATAGCCTACTAACTGCTGACGATAGGACAGGGGAATCATCAAAATGCTGCGAATTTTAGTAGGTTGAAAAGCAGGTTGCAAACTTCGCAATTGGGGAGTTTTATATAGGTCTGAAATTGCCCAAACGTCGTATTTACCAGACTTGTAATGTTCTTGCCAAACACTGTATTGCTCCATGAGTGGATATCTACTTTGTGTTGGAATCAGAGGTTGGTCTCCATAAGTATAAACTTGAACACAATTGCTACCAGGCATTAAGCATTCTGTTAAACTGTCCAGTTGTTCATGTTGGAGATTAAAAATTTGATCTTTCATACACAACCTACCACCACAGCCATTAAAGGCCGCAACAGCTGCTTCTAAAGCTGGCTGGAAGATAATTGTGGGTAGTGAATGTAGTAAAGTAGAAATACGGTTGATAATTATTTCTCTTTCGGCCTTTTCACGAGCTTGAGTCAAAAGGTTACTTTGGGCGATCGCTATGGATAATTGATCTACTACCATTTGTACAGCCGTCAGTTCATCTTCGGAAATCTCCCGTGGCTGAGAATTATGAGAAGCCAGTAACCCCCAAAGTTCATCTTGATAGAAAATAGGCGCTACTAAAGACGATTTCACTCCCATTGCCGTTAAGTATTCCAGATGACAAGGGTCTACAGGGCGATAACGGATATCCTCAGCTAAATTTTCGCCGTTTTCCAACTCTTGCAGGGGGCTTTGCCCAATTTGTTGTGTTTCCACATTGACAACAGAGCGCACCCTTGATTTAATGAATAGTTCACGGGCATGAGGTGGAATATCGTCAGCTGGAAAATTTAGCCCCAGCAATGACGGTAATCGTTGCTCATGAATTGACTCAGAGACCACTTGACCACTGCCATCAGCATGAAATTTGTAAATCATTACTCGGTCAGTCCCCAGAAATGAACAGACTTCTGTGGTGGTTGCTGTGATGATTTCTTCTAGTTCTAATGTTTGGCGAATCCGATTTGTAATGCGGCGCAGCACACTTTCTTGATCAAGACTTTCCCGTAAATTTGATTTAGCGAAATCAGACATTGCTTTTTATTAAATAAAATTTTCAAAAATTAATAATGAGACAGGCATAAATATAAAAATATTTTGTAATTTATTGAATAGTTTTGTCCACAGTGTAACTACGGGCAAAATAGTTATAAGAAATTATTCTGTTTATATAAAAAGTTCCATTTTTAAGTGAAACTAAGTGACAGCTAACAATCCAGAATTTCTGTGATCAGGTTTTGTCTCCAGCTAAAAATACACAATTAACATCATTGGTTAAATTTAAAGTCAAAAGTAGAGATTTTATAGCAACCGCCAAGGAGGTTAGGAGATTGTTGATGGCTGAAAGCCTGGATGTAGGGGCGGGTTTACAGATATGCTCAATTACTAATAATAATTTGAATAAACCCGCCCTTACTTTGTTTCTAGTCCCTACTTTTGACTACTTAAAGTAAATCAGACTATGGAAAAAATCAAATTTTTACCTGTCTGTAAAGCGAATTTTGAGATAGTCGTCTTCCATCTTAGCGCCTCCTGGTTGTAATGCTGCCAAGGCTTGGGGCAGTACTAAATTACGTCGGTGGTTGCCAATAGTAATATTCAATTCATCCCCATTTTTACTGAGTTGAATTTTATTCTTGGGAATACCAGGTAAGTAAATTTCCAAACTATATTGGTTCTGTACTTGCACAACTTTAATAGTTGTTTCTTTGTGATATACCTGGGTAGGGTCTTCATCTTTGTAGAGAGTATCTTTCAACCGTTCTAAGGCAGCTAATCCACACATTTCCTCAGAAAAAAGCGGGACTTCTTTTACAGGTAGAGGCATAAAATTATCATGTATTTCTTGGCGATATTGCTGCTGATTTTCTTTCCAACGTTGGAAAAAGGGATCTTGGACTTCTTGGGGAATGATACGATTAGCAATTACTAAGTCTGTGGCTACATTGTATAAGCTCAGATAAGCATGGGCGCGGAGAGATTCTTTAATCACCATCTTTTCGGGATTAGTGACCAGACGCACTGAGGTTTGAGTATTATCAGATAAGACTTTTTCTAGTGCTTCAATTTGCTCATAAAACTCATAAGGTGCATCCATTACCTCTTTATCAGGGAGAGAGAAACCAGCAATTGGTTTAAAGAAAGGTTCCACCAACGGCCGAAGTGCGACTGAGATATTTTGAAATGGCTTGTAAAAACGCCGCATATACCAGCCGCCAACTTCTGGTAAACTCAACAGGCGTAATGCTGTGCCGGTGGGTGCTGAGTCAATAATCAAAACATCAAACTCGCCTTCGTCGTAGTGGCGCTTCATTCTTACCAAGCCGAAAATTTCATCCATACCTGGTAAAATGGCTAATTCTTCGGCTTGAACTCCTTCTAAACCTCTAGCTTGTAAAACTTGGGTGATGTAACGCTTCACAGCCCCCCAGTTTCCCTCTAGTTCTTGCAACGCATCCAGTTCTGCACCCCACAAATTGGTGCGAATTTCTTTCGGTGCGTGTCCCATTTCTAAGTCAAAGCTATCTGCTAAGGAGTGAGCAGGATCTGTACTCAAAACTAGTGTGCGGTAGCCTAGTTCTGCACAACGAAGTCCAGTAGCCGCAGCAACGGAGGTTTTACCTACGCCGCCTTTACCTGTCATTAAAATTACGCGCATGGATGATTAAGTCCTGTCTCAGGATTATTTACATTTATTTACATTATCAACTGTTTGCAGAAAATAAATGCTCTTCTAGGATATCTAGGAGATAACGGTGCTGCGGTTATTCTGACGTTTTAGCTGGATTGGATGGAAAAAAATGCTGTTTGATTACGTCTAGGGGTGAACAGTTCCAATAATCTATGTGAGAAATAATCAAGTTATTCGAGTTCAGTTCTAGTTCACTCCAGCCGGAGATGGAAATGCGGGGTTTCCACGGGATGGGTGTATTCCAGCTAAGTGTCCACTCGGTTTTTATGGTGTCTCCTAAACGTTGAATATCATGTACGTCCATCTGGGGATTGATAAACCATGTCTGGATGAATTTAATCATCTGCTGATAGCGTTGCACTCCCCGAAATTTATTTAATGGGTCTTGAAAATAAACGTTTTCGGCATAAATGCTGTATGTTTGATTTTCCGGAAATCTTTGATAGTCTTCTTTGAGGATTTCAATGATATCCATAATTAGGTTGAGTTAAAAATACAGATAAATGGCAATTTTATTCAGGTTTAATCTGCTATATAACACCTAGACAAGTCTAGACATTATTTAACGTTTCACAGGGTAGCGTCGGCGCAATTAACCCTCCACGTTCAGACACGGGTAAGCCCTCCGTGTTTCTTGCATAATTATTT
>PWQB01000172.1 GCA_003556955.1 Nostocaceae cyanobacterium CSSed10_463m | reverse complement strand
CTAACCCTCTATCTTCATTTTCTGCGAAGGTAGGAGTTTTATCTTCCAAAGTCAATTCAATTAAAGCTAAGTCTGTAGTTCCCCCACCGATATCCAAAACTAGAACATTTTGCGACCATTTATTTTCGACTTTGCGACAACGGGTTTTAAATGACTCAATTCCAATGTTGAGATTCCCGCCAAATTCTCGCCACAAAAAGAATATTGCGACTGAGACAGCTTCATCATAAGCTGTTTGTACATCATCAATACCCAATTGTTCGACTAATTCCTTCACTTCTTTACGCACAACTGGGGGCGCGACAGTGGGATAGGTGACAACTGCTGTGAGAAAATCGCCCTCGGAAAATCTGCGTCTAGCCCGTTGGCGGTAATCTTCAGTTAAATCGATTAAATGCGCCCAAGCTGCTTGAATCAGTTCGTTAACATTAATTGTTTCTTCTTGATCATTCAGAATTACTGGGAAAGTGCGATCCTGTCCAAAATAGCGTTTGGGTGAGTGGTGAAATCTGCTGATAATTTCTTTTAAAGAAACACTTGTTCCTTGGGCTATGGCTTTTTTTCTGTTATCTCTCGCTTCCCTACCCATCCGCAATTGTAAGGTTGTCAAACTCGCAACTTCCAACTCACTGGGAATTTCTGTATCCCGACGATTAATATCTAAGACAACGGGAATTAAATTTTGTGATTCTAAGGTAGGTACACGAAAAACTTCATGATAGATTTGGTAGAGTTTTTTGCTAGCCGCCCGGCGGAATTTGTCGCTATTACCTAAACATAATTCCACTTGGCGAATCGCTTCTAAAAATCTTTCTTTTTGGTCACTTTCAAAAACTTCTCGTAGCCGATGGGGTTCAATTTCCAAATTTTTGCTAATGTCAGCAATAAACTTGTCCCAATCATGAGGATAGACATCAGGTAAAGCCACCGAAGCCGGAGAAGTTAACCATTCTATCATGCGATCGCGCAACCGCATTTCTTGTTCTTTCGGTAAAATTTCGGCAATGGGGACTTCAATGGGGTCGAATAGGGTCACTGTAGAATTGGATGTACCAAAATCTAAAGCAAACCAACCGGGAAATCTCTTCTGTGGTTTTTTGCTGTTTTTCTGTTCAATATATTGACTGATTTCCACCGGACTGCTGACAACTTCACTATCAATGATTTCTTCCTCAAAAATCAGTGGTGACCACAAATAGCAAGAAGCCCCACTTTGCCTGGGTTCGGATAAAATTGGATCACCCAAAACGTCAGAATCAAAATACTCAACCATCACCTCCAAAGTGCAATTAATTGGTTCATTTAAAGGACGTTCTAACTTACAAGGATACTGTTCTAATTGCCCAATTTGGGAAATTTTGGGAGTTACAGAATCAAAAGGTTTATATGCCTTCTTAATTTGTATAGCTAAATCTGCTGGAGTCCCAGTCACAACACAATTAATTCTAGCAATATGAGGTACATTATCCCCAGCCGCCACTAGTTGAATAGTGGGTAATTCCAAATATTCATTTTCTCTGGCACGGACTTGAAAGTTGGGTGCAAGCCTAATTTCTACAGCCATTTTATCTCCTTATATCAATCCTATGAACCTGCAAATTAACTAACATCAAACTCTAAATTGCTCTGTGTTCTCTGCGTCTCTGTGGTGCGTTAAAAAAAATTAAACTCCTCTAACTCCAACCCAGATAAAACCTAAAAATTCCCATCCTGATAAGAACTTGTAGAAACCTGAGAAAGAATTTGCAACCAAGTGGGAACAGGAATCTTAGCTGGAGAATCACCTGCTGCAATATGTCTGAGTAAAGCTTCCTTTTTAGAAAGATTTTGCAGAGTCGGAATAACTTGATCTAAAATGCCTTCTAATTCAGCATTCACCTGTTGATTAATTTCGCTGACATATTGCACCAAATGCAGGCTAGCAGTGGCAATTATTTCATCTCGTAGTCGCAACACGAAAAGTTGGTGATTACCAGTTCTGGGTAAATCTAAACTTTTGTCAGGTGACCAATCAAAGATTTGACCAATATTGTGTTTTTCGTCTTTACGAGCCAAGGGAAACATAATTTCTGGTGAAATAGATTTTTCCTTGCTATTAATTTCTGAAATAATTGCTTCTTGCCATTGATTTGGGTCACATCCTAACAGCAACTTGTAAAAAATATCAGCTTCTTCCACACCAAACTTAGTTTCAATTTCTGGTTCCATTGCTGGACTGAGATTAGCCTGTAAATGGTCTCGTTCTGCGGCTATCTGATGAGATAATTGACTTAATAAATCTGTGACTGCTTGGTGAATGCGATCGCGCGCAAAATTTTCTAATTCCTTGACAGTTTTGGCAAAGGCTGGGTAAAAGTCTTCACTCTTGGTTGGTAGGCTGCTATTAACTCTATTTCCTCGGTCAAATAGCTTGCCGGCTGCACCTTTAAATTCGGCAATAGTAATATTACCATTGTGGGCTTTATTAAATAGTAAAGTCCACTCATTCCAATTTAGGATTTGATAGGTGAGTTCGTCTTTAACCACATCACTAACCACCTCTCCCCGGCGGTCTTTGAGTGGTTCTTTACCTAAAGTTTTTTGAAAATTTCGATAAGTTTTATCTAAATTCTCGATAGCAGCCCGAAACTCTATTAAATCCTGACTATCTGCGGTGGGAATGCCTTGTTCATGAATTTCGGCAATAATATTTTTCAGATATTCTTGTTGTTGCAGTAAATTATCAGCAGCCCTTTGAGTATCTTGATAAAGTTGTTTTAAGCCATGACTGGCAACATGATTTTGAATTAAATCTCGCAGTTTAGCAATACCACCATCTTGAGCAAAGTAACTCAATTGTTTGCCTAAATGACTGCGCGGATCAGCTTCTAGCAGACGTGTACTTAATAGTTCCCACTTGTGCTGCAACCTCTTAGAACGTTCTAAATAATCAGGATAGTCTAAATTAGCTAAAAATTCTGGTGAACCGGCTTTGACTGCGCTAGAACGTTTTGCCAACTCAGCTAACCCCAGTAATGGCGATAATAAAACAATCCGGTCCTGTTGGGTGGTAAATGCATTAGCCGCATCAATGGTGGTTTGCAAAACTTTCAATTTACGAAAAACATCTTCAGCCTCTAAAAGTCTATTACTGTCGATTAATCGATCCAGTTCTCTTTCACACCCTTCACTATCTAAAGGTAATTGATCAAAACGACCTACCCCCACCAAAATTAAATCTTTTAAGTCTTGTCCTGGACGCTGCTGCTGCATCATCGTGAAAATTTTGTTGGCGCGATCGCTTCCAGGCGTTTTACCATTTAACAAGACTAAAATTGTCTGTACTTCTGCTAATTCCCGCAGTGATAAAAAGGTATCTCTATCACCAGAATTAGCAGCACCTAATCCGGGAAAATCCAAAAGTACAAATTCCGAAGCCCCGTTAAAATCCCAAATTTCTCGTGAGATTCTGACTTCAATATCCACCCGACGAATGAGTGGGAAGCTGTTTTGTAATAGCTTGGTAGGTAGTCTCTGGGGTGGGCTAGGTAATCGGATATGGGCTGGTGGGAGTTCCTCAAAACGCAGAGTTTGGATAGCCATTGGCTGTTCAGCCAGTTGTAACCCTTCACGGGCGGTAATAGCATCAATTTGGTAGTGTCCACCACACATGGCTTCACCATAAGCTTGATAGGCGCGAATGAACAATACTAGTTCTCGCAGTAAATAACGTAATTCTAAGTTTTTACTTCGGTTCCATGTATCCTCGCACCAATTGAGAATTTCTTTACCAGTGTTTAATTTGGAAACAGATATGGGTGCAAGTCCAGCTGCATTAGTTCGGCGACTGGCTTCTTCCAACATGAATTGTAAACACTCATTCACACCTTCATGAGAAAGATACTCTATCCTAAAATTATCTGCCTGAGTTGTGGCAAAGCCGGATTGCGGCACAATATGAATGGCGGTAACGTTACCTGTGGTTGGGTTCTCACTAATGGGTAAGGCATCGGCATAACCAATTAGACTACCTAAAAGTAAAGTTTTGCCACTACTAAATTCACCCATCACCCCGATTCTAACTGGAGATGTGGCAAGTTCTACAGTTTTCTCAGCAGCTTCCCGGAGGCGTACCAGACAATCATCTAGGCTAGTGGGTATCCAATCTTCTTGTTTAGAAGGATATTGAGGTACTGAGTCTAGTTTTTGGAGTATAAATTCGCCGTACTGTTTAAAACAATCTAATTGTTCTATTTCCATAAAAATTCTTTTCCTTTAGCATTAATTTCTGTGATTTTTATAACATAAAAAAATCTAATCAGTAGATATTGATGCAATTTGTTTTTAACACATTTTGCCTCATAATCAAATTATTTATTACTGGGGATAGATTTAACTTTACTGACTTAAACAATTCTTAACCGGATGCTTATCTGGAAAAGATAAAAAATCAAAAATAAATCATTTTGTCCACAAGTATCATTTACTTCGTTCATGTCATTTAAACTTCAGTATAAAAGACCAAAAGATCCCCAATTTTTTGAAGAAGTCGGGGATCTAAAGCTTTCGTCTATTACTTGATTGTTTGAGTTTGTTTATTTTCCAATCCTTCCAGAGAATGGTCTAAGCGTAATTTACCCTGGGGTGCAGAACGCATCCCTAATGGAGTTTCCAAACCAATCGCACCTTGACCGACGGTAATCCCACCATCAGCTAACCACAGTGCGCCTGTAACATAGCTGGCTTCATCAGAAGCAATGAAAGCGTAGACATTGGCGATTTCTTCTGGTGTACCACGCCGTGCTAGTGGTGTACCCTCAATCAATGTTTTTTCCATTTGTGCATCCATTGGCCCGGTTTCTTTATGCGTCCAAGCAGTATCAATGGGGCCAGGACAAACACAGTTAGCACGAAT
>PWQB01000416.1 GCA_003556955.1 Nostocaceae cyanobacterium CSSed10_463m | reverse complement strand
ATTCTCCCAGCCACAAAACCTACAGATTTACGTCGTCCTGGTCATATTTTCCCGATTCGCGCCAAGGCGGGAGGGGTACTCAAACGCGCCGGACATACAGAAGCGGCGGTTGATTTATCGCGATTAGCAGGGTTATATCCAGCCGGGGTAATTTGTGAAATTCAAAACCCTAATGGTTCAATGGCGCGGTTGCCTGAATTAATCCTGTATGCTCAACATCACGATCTCAAAATTATTAGTATTGCCGATTTAATTAGTTATCGTCTGCAAAACGACCGCTTAATATATCGTGAGGTCGTCACCAAGCTACCTAGCCAGTTTGGTCAGTTTGATATTTACGCCTACCGTCACACTCTGGATAATACAGAACACGTTGCCATTGTCAAGGGGAATCCGGCTAATTTTAAAGATGAGCCTGTAATGGTGCGGATGCACTCGGAATGTTTAACTGGTGACGCTTTGGGTTCTTTGCGCTGCGACTGTCGAATGCAGTTAAAGGCAGCATTAAAAATGATTGAAGCGGCTGGTCAAGGTGTTGTAGTTTATCTGCGCCAAGAAGGACGAGGAATCGGCTTAATTAATAAACTCAAAGCCTATTCTTTACAGGATATGGGACTGGATACAGTGGAGGCTAACGAACGCTTAGGATTTCCGGCAGACTTGCGCGATTATGGTATGGGGGCGCAAATGCTCATGGATTTGGGTATAAAAAAGATTCGCCTAATTACGAATAATCCTCGTAAAATTGCTGGACTTAAGGGTTATGGTTTGGAAGTGGTTGACCGCTTACCTTTATTAATTGAAGCTAACGACTACAATTCCTATTATTTGGCTACTAAAGCTCAAAAGCTGGGTCATATGTTGTTACAGACTTATTTAGTTACAGTAGCAATTAACTGGCAAGATGAACCAGAATTAATTACCCAACGCTATGAACGCTTAGAGAAATTACGGCATTTAGCTAAAAAGAATCATTTATTATTACAAGAAGAAGCCCGTCCGTTAGGGTTGGCGTTGTTTGCTCAACCATCATTAACAGTACACTTGGGTTTTGATCAAGCAAATGTGGCTGATAGTGATTGGTATCAGCAGCATGGCCATCCTTACCTGCAAGCAATTTTCCAAATTCTCGATCATTTGGCAACTTCGCCTGATGTTGAGAAGCTAGAATTTCTGATTTCTGCTGGTAGTGATCCTTTGAGTAATTTACAAGTAAAACTAGACAGACAGAATTTTCCTTTGAATATTTTACCTTCTACTTTGTGCGATCGCCTGGAAACTCAACAAATTTATAGCTTTATGCGATAAGCGGCGCAACCAGACATTTACAGCTATTTTCAGGTAAATAGACCATCTGGTAGGGGCGCAAGGCCTTGCGCCCCTACGACAGACGCGGTTCAAATACATGAAATCTGTTATAAGTTTAATTCTGCGCCTGATAGCTAGGGCTAATTTGACGATAGGTATGCAATAAACGTAAAAATTTATCACCATCAAAACTCAGGGGGTCTACTCTTTGACCAGAACGGTCTACGGCTTGATGGGTGGTGATGCGATAATCTGGGACTTGACTTTGGGCAATTAACCAGGCCAGAGAATTGTATTGCAGTTCTGTATAACCACTATGAGACTTGATAAAATTATTTCCCCGTCCGTCTGGTGGTGTTTCCAAAGAAACGTGATAAGCAAAATTATTCACAGAGGATGCTAAATTAGGATTAGTGGTCACCGTTTCCACACCGTTGGGACTCTTAAAAACTGAATTAGCTGCCCCATAAGCTCGTTTATCTGGGGGTACTAAATAAATAATGGTTCCATCTAACTTAATTAAAGCGTGATAACTAGCTTGCATACTATCGTCTTCATGGGGTGTTTGAAAAAAATTAATGGCACTAGCCGCCGAAGCTGCGGTTTCATGAAGGACAATAATTGCTTGATTGTTTAGAGGTACACCATTAACGTCTTGAGAAAATCGCTCTCCATAGTTGCTGGGGTGTACTGGGGCGATTTCATATCGGGGTGTATAGCTGGCGAACGCTTCTGTAGTTTGATATCTCGCAGTGCTGTAATTGGTTGTGACTGAAGCCGGGGGTAAATCTTCTGGTGATTCATTCTCTAGGTTATTGGCTGATTGAAGTTTTGCCTGTGGATACTGATTCCAGTCTGTGCTGATATCAACAATTTCGGCATGAGAAGTTATTTGATTATGTTGTATTCTTCCCATTAGCAAGACCGCAATTAGTGCGGTTAACATTAGGGAAATTAGTAACACTTTAGTAGCCCAACCTGTAAATGTCATTTGGAGAATTTTTATAAAGTTAGTAATTTTAAGCTTTCATATTCTAATTTAACTTAAAATTAGGGACTGCTTTTATCTCACTTTTTAGGTGCTGATGCTATCTAACAGACTATATAAATAGGCATATATGTAAATATATTAATGTTACTTCAGCTAGATTGATTTTTAATAAATATTTTTAATATTCAATTTAGTGAAGAAAATAAAGAATAATTTTATGCCTAAACCAAATCAGGAAAAAGAATATTTTTGGCAATATCTTTGCACTGCACCTGTTCTTGCAGTGGCTTCAGTGATAGTTGCGTTCTCTACTTGGGTGATTTTTAATAATATTTTCCCTGACCTTCTGTTTCATCCTATGCCATAATCGCAATTCTGTAGAAAATAGGCATTTTGGGAAGATATAGCAAATGGGGGAAGATAACATTAGAGGATAGGACGGTTATTTCTACCGGGAAGTTGGCAAATAATTTGTCAAAATTAATCATATATGGAGAGTCAAATATGAAATTTTCAATCGAATTACTGTACGCTTGGTATCGGAATTTGCTTCGTAATCCTATGTACCGTTGGTGGGTAGTCTTAGCAACATTGGTTTATATTCTCAGCCCTATAGATATTGCTCCTGACTTTATCCCCATTCTCGGTCAAATTGATGACGTTTTACTGTTGTCTGTGCTGTTTTCGGAATTGTCTGGGTTAGCCCTCGCTGCTTGGAAGGCTGGACAGGGTTCTGAGGAACCTAGCTCTGAAACTGTTGATGTGGAAGCGGTTTCTGTTGAGTAAGAGTTTAAACGCATTCGCCGTTAGGCGTTCCCGCAGGGTAGGTTCGCAAAGGTTCGCGCAGAGGCTCGCAAATAAGAGTTTTGCTCTGCGCGACCTTTTTTGAATTAATAATTTTGAATTTTGAATTGGAGCGAAGCGACTTGACTCTGTTTTTAAATGTCTTTGACAAATTCTGTGAGGAATCTAAAGGCTTTTAAGATATAGTTGACACAATCTTGGGGTGAGGTGTTGTAGAAGGATCGCCAGGCTGAGGCTTTATCTTCGTCGTAGCGATCGCCTCTTTCGGGATGTTGTTCTAACCATGCTAATCTGACTGCATGGCCAATTAATACGTCTAAGACTATATATTCTTCTATTTGCAAGCTGGGATTATTGGCGACTATGGTGGCTAATTCCATTAAGGCTTCAATGTTGACTTTGCGGTATTCTGGCGCTTCGATTTTATTCAGTAAATGCTCGATTCTCAAGGCAAAGTTCTTTTCGCCAGGGGTCATTTCGGATAAAATCAATTCACTATCTAGACGATTGCGACGCTCTAGTTTATCGCCAATGACAATTCCCTTACAATGTTTCATTAATAGCCAAACCTGTTGGAAAAATTCTTTAGGTACGCGGTTTAATGCTCCTTCGGCTTGACGAAATCTCCGCCAACCACCTGGGGGAACTGTGGTTTCTTCGTTTTCGGTGGGTCGCACTACCCAAGCAATATCAGTTTCTTTTTGCTTAACGTGCAGTGATTCTTGTTGGCGTAATAATTTACTGATACCTGTGTAACCTGTTAATACTTGATGCAAGCGCATTTTCACTTCAAAGGGTGGGAGTTCCATCAAGCGTTCATAGGCTTCATCTTGAGTTACACCCAATTCTTGCGCTAATTCACTGGTAATTAATAAAATCAGATAACCCACTCTCAGAGTTAGCAGTCCTTGAAATAGTTCCGGTTCTGATCTCATTAACACCCCAAGATAAATAATAATCTCTTGGGTGAGGACGCGATCGCGGATATCTTCACGACAAAAATGATTAATTTTTTCAGTAATTTCCCGGTGGGGCATGGGTACAGAAATCAGTGATGCTTGACTGTAAGCTCTACCCACAGCAATTTGCTTACCCCTAACCAAAATACTGGTGACTGTATCAGACAAGCTCATATCAACCATTTGTCTTAATCCAGCCGCTCGACGTACCACCGCCCAAATGCCTAATTCCCCAGCTTTGGTGTAGACTTCATCCAGTAAATCAGCTACTGTCACCGAACGCTGGGGACCACCAAAACCTGTATCAAAATTTAGCCCCTCTAAGCGAATTAAAGTTTGTAATAACTCGATTTGTTCATAGATATTTTCTGATGAGCGTAAAGAAGCAAGTAATAATCCCAAGTTAGTTTCGCATTCCATCTGAAATTCTTGGGTATGTCCTAAACGCCAGTTTTCCCCAGGATGATAAGCCAGGTAATAGCAACGAGGCCCGGCGTTCTGCATGGGTGCTTCAAAGAAGTCTCCATCTGAGAGAAAATCAATTCTTTGCATTCTGGCTGTCAGCATTAGCTGATTTAGTCGCCCCAATTTTACTTTGACACCGTTACACACACCATCTTTGAGTTCTTGCATTAGTTCTAATAATGCCTCAGAACCGATTTCTAACATGGTATGAGTTAACATTAAAGTTAGGGTGGGACGACCCAAATCAAGCCAATAATCTTGTATATAAGCTAGTTCACTTCTGATTTGATCGAGGAGAAAGTGGTAGTCAAGGGTTAAATAAAACTGCTGGGAATCTAAAAACGAAGGTAGAAATACAATTGTCTCACCGTGAAT
>PWQB01000678.1 GCA_003556955.1 Nostocaceae cyanobacterium CSSed10_463m | reverse complement strand
TGGGAATTGGCAAACCACAGTTTTCGGAATTGTGTTAGCACTCTTTGTCCTCATCGGACTCAATTCCTTTGTGATTATTAACCCAGGACAAGCCGGAGTCATCAGCATCTTAGGTAAAGCTAGAGATGGTGCGCTACTAGAAGGGATTCACATTAAACCCCCTCTTGTTTCCGTAGTTGATGTATATGATGTGACAGTTCAAAAATTTGAAGTCCCCGCCGAAAGTTCTACAAAAGATTTACAAACTTTATCAGCGAGATTTGCCATTAACTTTCGCCTTGATCCCTCACGGATAGTTGAGGTAAGACGGAAACAAGGAACTTTAGCAAATATTGTCTCAAAAATCATTGCCCCTCAGACACAGGAAGCATTTAAAATTGCAGCTGCTAGAAGAACAGTAGAGGAAGCCATTACTAAAAGGAGTGAATTAAAAGAAGACTTTGATTTTGCTTTAGGCGATCGCCTGGCTAAATATGGGATACTTGTGCTAGATACTAGCGTAGTTGACTTAAACTTCTCGCCAGAATTTGCCAAAGCTGTAGAAGAAAAACAAATAGCTGAACAGCGCGCGCAAAGGGCTGTTTATATAGCACGAGAAGCTGAACAACAAGCACAAGCAGATGTCAATCGCGCCAAGGGTAGGGCGGAAGCTCAAAGACTCTTAGCAGAAACTCTCAAAGCCCAAGGTGGACAGTTGGTTCTGCAAAAAGAAGCAATTGAAGCTTGGAGAAATGGCGGCTCTCAAATGCCAAGAGTCCTCGTTATGGGTGGTGAAGCCAAAGGCGGTGTTCCATTCATTTTCAATCTCGGAAATGACCCAAATAAATCGTAATTTGAGTAAATAATGTAAATGGGGTGGGAGCAACCCACCTCAAACACCAAAAAGCCAAACCCAGCAATCATAAATTGATTTATGACAACACCAAATCATCAAAATCTCACCATCTCCGAAGCGAAAAAAATCCTGAACAAATTCAACTGCTTAGATATCGCACCTATTCTTAAACCCTCAGAAAAAGCCTTAGTCCGTAGGGCTTTGATTTTTGTCACCAGCATTTCTGATTACCAGATATTAGGAATTTGTGCTGATACCGCAGAAGAAGGAATACTAGCGATGAGAACTTACTCTCATGCTTTTGGTTATGAAGTACCCAGTGATTTAGCTACTCCTGAAGGCCCTGTGTATATTAAGTTAAATGGCAAAAATGGATTATGCTACCTCGATTCCTACGCCGGACATCATCGGGGGGTATTAATTTCTTGCCAATCTTATAATGAGGGGGGAATCAACGAAATGTATGGACATCTACCCTTGGATTTATTTGTGGAAAATTAGTATGTGTCGATGGGAGCATTCCAAATGTATAAGAATTTACCAGAATGAGCCAGGAAAATCAACTGCTGGGAATGTTCCCCTCTTGTTAAGACTAGATATCTCAAGACACCGAATCAGAACTAATAACCAATGATTTACCCTGAGCGTAGCCGAAGGGCTAGTGACTAATTTTTATGAGTATTATTACATTACAATCAGTTAAGAAAGATTTTGGCATCAAGGAAATTTTAAAAGATGCCAGTTTTAGCTTAGATGCTACTGATAAAGTCGGCTTAATTGGAACTAACGGTTCTGGTAAGTCAACTTTATTAAAAATGATTGCCGGGCTAGAATCAATTGATAGTGGACAAATTACTTTTAGTTCGGGTGCAAAAGTAATTTACTTACCGCAGCAGCCAGACTTAGATGAAAATCACACTGTTTTAGAGCAGATTTTTGCTGACAGTGGTGAACATTTGGCTTTGGTGCGTGAGTATGAGGAACTATCTCATAAATTGGTTCACCATCCAGAAGATAGTCAGTTGATGTCCCGTTTGTCTGGGGTAATGCAACGCATGGAAACCACTGGCGCTTGGGAGTTGGAAACCAATGCCAAAATTATCTTGACTAAGTTAGGAATTTCTGATTTTGATGCTGTTATTGGTACTTTGTCAGGAGGCTATCGTAAGCGCATCGCCTTAGCAACAGCTTTACTCTCAGAACCAGATGTTTTACTTATGGATGAGCCTACAAACCATCTGGATGCATTATCTGTAGAATGGCTACAAAGCTATTTAAATCGCTTTCGTGGCGCACTTTTGCTGATTACTCACGACCGCTATTTTCTCGATCAAGTCACAAATCGAATTATTGAAATTGACAGAGGTGATATTTACAGTTATTCAGGTAATTATTCATATTACCTCGAAAAGAAAGCTTTAGCTGAAGAATCGGCAATTAGTAGCCAACGCAAACATCAAGGTGTACTACGTCGAGAATTAGAATGGTTAAGCCGGGGACCAAAAGCTAGAAGTACTAAACAAAAAGCCCGTATTCAACGCATTCAAGCGATGCGGGAAACTGATTTTAAACAAGCTCAGGGTAAAGTGGATATTTCCACTGTTGGTCGTCGTATTGGCAAAAAAGTTATTGAATTAAATAACATTTCTAAAGGCTACGATGGACGCACTTTAATTAATGATTTTACCTACGAATTTAGTCCAGAAGACCGCATTGGAATTATTGGCGGGAATGGTACTGGGAAATCTACTTTAATGGATATGATTACTGGGCGCATTCCACCAGATTCCGGTACTGTAGAAATTGGTAGTACAATTCACATTGGCTATTTTGACCAGCATTCTGAAGAGTTACTTTCAGCCGTAGATGAAAATCAGCGCGTGATTGACTACATTAAAGAAGAGGGCGAATTTGTGAAAATCTCTGATGGAACTCAAATTTCTGCTTCTCAAATGTTGGAACGGTTTCTGTTTCCCGGAAACCAGCAATACGCGCCAATTCATAAGTTATCTGGCGGAGAAAAACGCCGCTTGTTTTTGCTGCGGATTCTCATTGGTGCGCCTAATGTGTTGATTTTAGATGAACCTACCAATGATTTAGATGTGCAGACATTGGCGGTATTAGAGGATTATTTAGAAGATTTTGCTGGGTGCGTAATTGCAGTTTCTCACGATCGCTACTTTTTAGATCGGACTGTAGATACTATTTTTGCCTTAGAAGAGGGCGGTAGTCTCCGGAAATATCCAGGTAATTACTCAATTTATCTCGATTATAAAAAGGCTGAGGAGGAAGAAGCCAAACAGCAGCAAGCAGCCAATACGAAGGAAAAACCCCAGGAAAATGTAAAAGTTGCAGCTTCGTCTCCAGACAGCGACAATAAAAAGCGTCGCCGACTATCAAACTGGGAAAAGCGGGAATTTGAGGAGTTAGAAGGGAAAATTGCCAAGTTGGAAACTGAGAAAGCCACAGCCGAAAAAGCCTTAGTGAATGTCTCTCCGGGGAATTACACCCAAGTACAGAAACTCTATGAACAAGTGGAAAATCTCAAGCACTCAATTGATGTAGCTACAGAACGGTGGTTAGAATTAGCAGAGATGGATTCTTAATAAAATCGGTAAGAAAATATATGTCAGTTAAAGTTGGCGATTCTGCGCCTAATTTTTCTCTTAGCGCTCAAAATGGCTCCACAGTTAGCCTGAGTGATTTCCGTGGTCAGCAAGCTGTTGTTTTATACTTTTATCCCAAAGATGATACGCCAGGATGCACAGCCGAATCTTGTGCGTTTCGGGATCAATATGAAGTGTTTAAAACTGCTGGTGCTGAAGTGATTGGCGTTAGTGGTGATTCTAACGAGTCTCACCAGAAGTTTGCAGCCAAGCACAATTTACCTTTTACTCTCTTGAGTGATAAAGGTAACGAAGTGCGGAAGTTATACGGTGCAACTACAATGCTTGGTTTTGTCCCCGGTCGTGTGACTTATGTGATTGACAAGGAGGGCGTTGTCCAGTACGTCTTTGATTCCATGTTGAATTTTAAAGGTCACGTTGAGGAAGCGCTGAAAACTTTGCAACAGTTGGCTGTGAAATAGTGGCGTGTGTGGGGGTGGGTTTAGTCATATCCTCGTTGATATTACAGGTATTTTCAGGTAAATAGACCACGCGGTAGGGGCGCAAGGCCTTGCGCCCTTACGACAGATGTGGTTCAAATACATGAAAACTTCTGTGAACCCGCCCCTCGCTTGGAGAGACGCGATAAATCGCCGTCTCTACAGAAAATATATCCGTCAATTATTTTTTGACAAAATACTAGTGTGTCTGGGCGGGTTTAGTTATATCCTCGTTGATATTAAATGATATCTGAGAACCCGCCCCTACAGGAGATACTTCCTGCCCCCTTGCCTCTACTTATGGGTGTGGACTTTTTCAGGCACAGCATGATGACCATTGCCATTGTGTCCGTTGGCGTGTCCGTTATTGTGACGGGGTTGAATTACACCGTAACCGCCGTGATTACGTTCGTAAACCACATTGATTTCGCCAGTTTCGGAGTTGTGGAACATATAAAAGTCGTGTCCCACTAGTTGCAGCTGTTGTGTAGCTTCTGCAACGGTCATCGGAGGCATGGAAAAATATTTTGTACGGACAACCTCGTTTGGTAGTTCGGGAGTGCGATCGCCTATTAAATCCGCCGCTACTGGTTCAGGAACTAATACTTGATTTGTGGGTAGGGCATTAGTTTTCTGATCTTGAAGCCTTTCCTTATATTTACGTAGTTGACGGGAAATTTTATCTGCTACTAGGTCAATACTGGCGTATAAGCTTTCACTATTTTCCTCCGCACGGATAATGTTACCATTGGCATAAATGGTGACTTCCGCCGATTGCTTAGTAGTAATGCGGGGATTGCGGGCAACGCTCAGATGTACATCCACTTCGTTGGTGATGTGTTGAAAATGACTTACGGCTTTTTCAATTTTTTGATGTACATATTCCCGAATGGCATCGGTGATTTCAATATTTTTGCCGTGGATGACAAGCTTCATGTAAACTCTCCCACTGATATATTTGACGT
>PWQB01000013.1 GCA_003556955.1 Nostocaceae cyanobacterium CSSed10_463m | reverse complement strand
ACATAAAAGTGTGTACTAAAGGTAACAAGCGCCCTAATTGTTCTTGGCCATTTACGGCTAATTCGCTGTGACATAAATAAACTTTTTCAGCCACACGAGACAGTAAATCTGCCAAAATCTTGCGTAATCTTTCTGCTCGGAGCAAATCTTCATCTTCTGCTGTCCAAGGTTCGCCCAACCTCTCTCTCAAGAACAATGGCGCTGCAAATAGGGTCGCTGACCCACCTTTCGCCCAGAGAGGTGAGCCAACATCCAACCAAAAATGCCAACGATGAAATCTTCTACTAGAGCGATATTGAAATATAGTTGCTAAGGTGACAGCTTTTCTGGCTGGACCAATGGGACTTAAGGGGTAAGGGTTGGCGGTAATCGTACCACGTCTGAGTAAGTGTATAAATTCAGCAATGGTTGCGTTGGGTTCTTCCCCTGCTGTACTTGGGTTTGTTTGTTGTAAACGAGTGTCAATTTCCCAGTAGTGTTGAGCAGTTTCCAGTAATTCCCGCAGTGCTGCCATTTGGTCGTAAGGGGGGTTGCTATCTTTACAGATAAAGTCCTGAATTGCTAGATATAACAGAGATGTGGGACTGGGAATCAAAGGCTGTGTCTTCTGTTTTTCTAACCACTGTAAAATTTCACCATAAGCTGTGGTGGCTGCATAGCCAATTCGATCCCAGCGCTCGAATGCTGATACTGGTAACAGGTGGGGATGGTCGGGATGAGGTTTAAAACAGTAATCTGCAATTAATCCGGCGCGTACTGGGTCGATGCGAGGGGGGGTAGACGCGATGTATTGATTGGGGGGAGGAGGAGACGTGATGAATCGATTGGGGGAAGAAGACGCGATGAATCGCGTCTCTACAAGGGGGATTTCTTGTTTTCTACTTAAGATAACTAACATCTCGGCTACGGCATCTCGATCTACTAGGCGACCTAAACCGGGATATACTAGAGCCAGCATGGTGAGTAAGGCTCGAATCACGGGCGAACTAATTAAGGGGCGTTGCTCGTGGAGTGATTCGACGGGGATGTTTTGCTTATCCAGGATTTCTACTAAAGTATAACGGGCGATCGCATCTAAGCCCGGTGCAATAATTGCCACATCTTCTGCTTGTACTTGTCCCGAATTAATGGCTTGAATAATTTCCTCTGCTGTTTTCCGCAACAATTCGGAGCGAGAGGTGGTTTTAATTAATTGTACTGAGTCTGGTAAACTCGATATCATCATTGATTCTGTGACTAACTCTAGCATTGGGGGCAAAAGTTGCTCTGCTAGACTAGGTAAAGGTGATGTCGTTAATGTTTCGATCTGACAACGCCCTGCTAAACCCTCTAAATACTTGGGATCTGCTCCCAATCCTAGACGCACTGCACCATCAGGATTATAGCTAAAAGCCCCCACTGCGCCTTGATCTAACAAAAAATCAAACAGTTGACGGGCTACAGCTGGATAATCATCAACATCATCTGCTAGTACGGCGTGATAACGTTGAGTTAATTGTTGTTGATAATGGCGATCGCTTAATAAATTCTGACTATAAAGTTCAGTAATTATCCCATAGCTAAGTAATCCCCTTTCTAAACACCAGTTACGCCAATTTAGTAATAAAGATGCCAAAAAATCCGGTTCTAAATCAATAGCATTTTCTTGTAAGCCTGTTTGCAAAATCTGGCTAATATCTTCACAGGGTGTACCACTATAAGCCGCCAATTGGAATAAGTCCAGGATGCGACGTACCAAACGAGATTCATTCACTCCCGCAGATTGCAAAGTGGCTGCATCTAATTGAGAATGCCAAAATTTCGTTGCTAATTCCTGTTCAGTTTCCGGGCGTAATCTTACCGGAAATTGTGCTTTGAGATTTAACGACTGAATTAATAAAGGCCAAAATAAAGTAACTTCATCTTGAAAAAAACCGAGCATCGTTTTGGCACGAACAGGATATTTTCCCTGAGTTGCTGTGACAATTTTATCAGCCAAATCACGGCGATTCTCACTATTGGCAGCTAAAACCAAAATTCCTGGCTCTATCTTGGGGAGAGATGAGATTTGTGATGTTCCCCTGCTTTTTGGCTGACGTGATTTTTCAGTATAAAATGATCCAAAAGTATGTTGTTCACTGTGCAACCAATCACAAAAACTTTTTACCAAACGAGCCGTCTTACCGCTACGGCTAGCGCCAACAATCCAAATAGAATGAGAAATCACAAATCCTCCCTTTATAGATTTGCTAGTATACTGCGTGCGTTAACTTAATAATCAGAAGCACTATTAAATGCTAAATAATTGCCGACGATGAGAATACCGATTTTTAGCCAGAAAATTTACCCCTTTTTACTGTCTGCTTACAGATGGTACTTACTCACCCCAGAGCGTTCATTAGAAGCAGCTTATCAAGCCGCATTAGAGATTAAAGCCATAGAAGATGAGCATTTCAATGGTAATAAAATAGACTTAAAATCAGCCATTTACAGTAACAGTGTAATGGATTATTTTGAGTCAGAGTTAAAACGACAATTAAAAACTGCCCGGATGCGACTGACAGAGTTTCGAGCCAGTCGTTTATTTTCTAATGAATCTCATCAAAGAGCATCTCAGAAAACAGGTATAGAATATCCTAGTCCTGCTTTAATTTTAGAGAAATTACAATTTATTGATCAAGTTATCTCCAAATATAATAACTTGGATGATGAAATCAATTCGGCAGTTTTAGTAAATCAACCTCAAGTTGTTAAAGTTGATCCGCCTACCTCTGAATTATCACCACAAAAAATACCAAATCCTAATCAAGAACCGCAGAAAAAACAGCGCGGTAAGGCTGATACAATGGGAATATTGCCTCGGTCGATTTTAAGCACTATCGGCCGTCTGCAAGTTGAATTAGATCCCCATGCTGAAGAAGATGTTGTTAAAAATTTCCGTCAGACTCAAAGAAGAACTCTCATATCTATTAGATTTATTCTATTATTAATTATAGTACCTTTGTTAACTCATCAAATATCAAAGGTATTAATAGTAGGTCCGGTGATTAACCATTTTAGAAGCCCTGAAGCAGCGCCAATATTTCTCAATTTTGAAATGGAGGAAGAAGCATTAGTAGAACTACATAGATTTGAAGAAAAAATCAAGTTTAAAAACCTGATTAGTACCGCCCCTCGACTATCTGCGGAAGAAATGGAAATCCAGATATCAGATAAAGCTCGTGAAATTGCTGAACAGTCTCGTCGTCAAAGTGCTAACGCTATTAAAAATGTTTTTTCAGATATTTTCTCAGTTGGTGCTTTTATTTATCTATTGGTAATCAGCAAGTCTTCTATTGCAGTCCTAAAAGATTTCTTTGATCATATTGTCTATGGTCTCAGTGACAGTGCTAAGGCATTTATCATTATTTTGTTTACTGATGTCTTTGTCGGATTTCACTCTCCACATGGTTGGGAAGTAATTTTAGAAGGTGTATCACGCCATTGGGGTTTACCAGCTAATCGCAATTTTATTTTCTTATTTATTGCTACTTTCCCCGTGATTTTGGATACTATTTTTAAATATTGGATTTTCCGTTATTTAAACCGTATATCACCTTCCGCCGTAGCCACATATCGGAATATGAACGAATAACAGAAATCACATGGGCAAATGTACTAATTGTCCTCCACTCCCAACTTGTGGTGTCATGATATCAGAATCGCGGATGATGCGGATTAAAGGATTGCACGGATTAGATTATTTATGATAGCAACAGATGCTAAAATCAGTGAAATCTCTTAATCCGTCTAATCCGTGATGCGGATTAGATAGATTATCTGATAAAGTTACAGATAATTAAAATCTGTGAAATCCTTTAATCCGTCTAATCCGTGATTCTGACTTTTTTCCGCGTAATTCCTTAATCCACAATCTCGATATCTATGGACTTAAAATACCAAGACATCACCCAAAAAATTATCGGCGCATCTTTTGAAGTCCATAAATTTCTAGGTAACGGCTTTCAAGAAGTAATTTATCAACGCGCCCTTGCCTACGAACTCCATCAAGCAGGATTAACCTTTGCTAGAGAAATTGAACAACAAATCTATTACAAAAACCTACCCGAACCAATTGGTACACGCCGCGCCGATTTTGTGGTTGAAGAAAAAGTATTAGTCGAACTCAAAGCAGTAATCCAACT
Source organism: Nostocaceae cyanobacterium CSSed10_463m (assembly GCA_003556955.1). The sequence goes on along the minus strand of PWQB01000013.1, from coordinate 746 downwards.
CGAAGATGTACACCTAGCCCAAGCATTAAACTATCTGAAAGTATATAAACTCGAAGTTGGATTATTGATTAACTTTGGCAGTAAAAGTTTGACATTTAAGAGATTAGTATTAAGTAACAAATAAACAAGGTCAGAATCGCGGATTATATGGATGACGCTGATTACGCTGATTTTTTTTATTTGCTAAGATAACCAAAATCTGTGAAATCCTTTAATCCGTAAAATCCGTGATTCTCGGCTTGTTTATCGTGAGTAATTTAAGTAGTATATTCCGCGTTAATTTTCACATAGTCATAACTTAAATCACACCCCCAAGCTTTACCAGAACCATGACCATTCCCAAGGTTAACGGCAATAATTACGGGATTATCGACACGTTGGGCTTTTGTCATCCCATTAGCAACCACAGAAGAATCAGCCGCAATTTGCTTTAAATATGCACTCGCTGCTGCACGGTCAAATGGTACTGGTTGACCATTTTCTAATAATAAGAAATTCCCTAATTTTATTTGCAGGTTGTCTTGTTCAAAATTTACACCTGCACGTCCGGCGGCGGCGGCGATCCGTCCCCAGTTGGGATCGCGGCCAAAAATGGCAGATTTAACTAAAGATGAGCCGGCAATGGTTTTGGCAATTTGACGGGCGGAAACTTGATCATAAGCGCCAGTGACTTGCACTTCAATTAAACAGGTTGCACCTTCACCATCACGAGCGATCGCCTTAGCCAAATGCTGACATACTGCTGT
>PWQB01000156.1 GCA_003556955.1 Nostocaceae cyanobacterium CSSed10_463m | reverse complement strand
TTAGAGGCTGGAGGAAGTAATTATGAGCGCTTTAACTTTACAATTACCTAATCATTTGCAATTTACTGATGACGAATTTGCCCAGGTTGTGGCTGCTAACAAGGATTTACGTTTGGAATTATCTGCTAAAGGGGAATTAGTTATCATGTCACCAACTGGGGGAGAAACGGGAAACCGGAATTTTGATTTATTAGGTCAAGTATGGTTTTGGAACCGTCAACATAATTTGGGTAAAGCTTTTGATTCTTCCACTGGCTTTAAACTTCCTAATGGTGCAACTCGTTCTCCTGATGCTGCTTGGATAAGGATGGAAAAATGGGATAGTCTTACGCCCCAGCAAAGAAAGAAATTTCTGCCTTTGTGTCCTGATTTTGCTGTAGAATTGGTTTCTGAAACTGATGATGTCGCAGACACTCAAGCAAAAATGCGTGAATATTTAGCCAACGGCTTACAACTAGGTTGGTTAATTAATCCCCATGACCAACAAGTAGAAATTTATCGCCCTCATCAACCACCAGAAATTTTACAATCTCCTACCACTTTATCAGGTGAAGAAGTGCTTCCCGGTTTTACTTTAAATTTACAACAAATTTTTGCCTAGTTCGTAGTAAGGACTTTAGTCCTTTCTTATAGCACATACACCAGATTTCAGGTAAATAAGGTACACGCTCAAGTCAGGATTTAATGAATTGTCCACAGATGATATATGTACTTCATTTCCTGAAAAAATGCTATATCAAATATAAACAATCGCCCCATTTTTTTTAAATACCACAATCTTTTATAAATCAATTTTATTTGATGTATTTAATCGGTAGCATATAGCCATACAGAATTTCATCATGATTTCATAAATGGATGTCAAACTAATTAGAGAGGTTAGATTGAATGTATGTTCAAATATGAAAAAGATAAAAAATTTACTTTACGCGGCTACATTTACCCTGGCAATTACAGCTGCTTTTGTGCCTGAAGTTTCGGCTAGTGGAAAACCCGGAGACCATAGAGGTTCCCATTTGGTAAACAGTATGGCGATTCCTAATGATTTTTACGCGACTGATACCACTCATAAAATTTCAGTTCATGTCCAAGGTACACCTCTAAGAGAATTGACAATTAAGGTTCCGGAAGGAGTGAGAATTAATCAAGGAATTACAGTCAGAAATCAATCAGGTGAAAATCCCGCAGTTACAGTTGCGATGAATGAACAAACAGCAACTATCGCTTTTTCTCAACCCATAGAACCGGAAACGAAACTATCAATTTTTATGAATGGTGTAAATACTGTAGGGTATAATAAAAACTGGCAATATCAAGTTTATGCTCAAAAAGTCGGATTTACAGAAGTAATTCCCCTGGGTATAGCTCAAATTCAAACCTACCGTTAACAAATGAGGGTTTTACTGGTCGAGGATGAACCAGATTTAGGTGCTGCTATTAAACGGACTCTTACTCAACACAAGTATTTAGTTGATTGGGTAATGGACGGAGATGTAGCATGGGCATATTTAGAAGATAGCTGGACTGAGTATACTTTAGCTATTTTTGATTGGATGTTGCCAAAAATTTCTGGTTTGGAATTATGTAAAAGATTGCGTAACCGTCAAAATTCTCTCCCTGTCTTGATGCTGACTGCTAAGGACAGCATGGAGGATAAAGTTACTGGGTTAGATGCAGGGGCTGATGATTATTTAGTTAAGCCTTTTGGGATGGCGGAATTGTTAGCACGGTTACGCGCTTTGCAAAGGAGGTCGCCCCAGTTTCAGCCACAAAAGTTAACTGTGGGTAATCTGACTTTAGATTACGGTAATAATGTGGTTTGTAGTCAGGATGCTGCGGGCAATTTTCAGGAAATTACTCTGACTTATAAGGAGTTTCAGTTATTAGAGTATTTTATGAAGCACCCAAATCAAATTCTGACTACTGAACAAATTCGGAATCAGCTTTGGGAGGTGAGTGCGGAACCTGTTAGTAATGTGGTGGCGGCTCAAATGCGTTTGTTGCGGCGGAAGTTGGTTAATGGTGGGTGTGATAATATGATTGAAACTTTACATGGTTTGGGGTATCGGTTTAATTTTAATTAATGTCTGACGCAGAGGCGCATCGGCGAAGCGTTCGCGTAGCGTGCTGTAAGCTCTAGCACGAAGTGCGTTAGGCGCAAAGATAAGAGTTAGAGAGGATGAATGATAATAAGCTGTTTCGGCAGACGCGGTTACGTTTGAGTTTGTGGTATGCGCTGGTGATGGCGGTGATTTTGGGTTTGTGTGAGTATGGTGTTTATAGGGTGGTTTCTCATACTCAATGGGTAACTTTAAATCGTGAGTTGGAATCTGTGGCGGGAACTCTGCATGATAGTATTGAATTGAAGTTACGGGAACCAGGGATTTTGGAACCTGTAATGAAAGAGTTTTTACCTAATATCTGCGTGGTTGGTGAAAGTTGTCTTCCTGTACCATCGAGTTCTCATCGTCATGTTTTAAGTGCTATTAATCAAAGCAATTATTATGTGCGGTTTTTTGATAATTCTGGACGTTTGATTGCTATTGCTGGCGCTTATCCAAAAGGATTATCTTCTGAGTTTAATCAGGAAAATTGGCAAAGTCTGAAGGACAATCAAGGTATTATTTACCAACAAATTTCTTTTGTTCTGCACACTCAAGATAATCGTGATTGGGGTTATATTCAAGTGGGGCGAAGTCTTGAAGATTTTAATACATATCTGGAAACGATTAAATTAACTTTGGCTTTGGGTTTACCAATAGCTTTGGGTTTGGTGGGTTTTGCTAGTTGGTGGTTAGCAGGTTTAGCTATGCAACCAATTTATTTTTCATACCAACAAGTGCAACAATTTACCGCCGACGCAGCGCACGAATTACGCACACCTTTAGCAGCAACACAAGCAACGGTAGAATCTACGCTGTTGATGTCTGAACTGGATGAGACGGAGGCGCGGGAAATTCTCAAAACTATACAACGTCAAAATCAACGGCTGACAAATTTGGTGACAGATTTATTGTTGCTGACTCGTTTAGACCGTCAATCTGTACCAACACAATATAATTTGTGTTGTTTGAATGATATTATTAGTGACTTGATTGAGGAATTTGCCGCCTTAGCGATCGCCTCTGATGTAAAATTGAGTTCTCAGGTGGCAATGTCTGCATCTGTGAATGTGATGGGGAATGAAGATCAGCTTTATCGCCTATTTTCTAATTTAATTGTCAATGCAATTAAATATACACCCCCAGGCGGAAAAGTGACTATTGTTTTAGACCGCAATGAATATTATGCTGTCATTCAGGTGCAGGATACAGGTATTGGTATTCCTCAGTCAGAAATTGCGAGAATTTTTGATCGCTTTTATCGAGTTCATAGCGATCGCTCTCGTAAAACTGGCGGTTCAGGATTAGGATTAGCGATCGCACAAGCCATTATTCATGCCCACAATGGCAGTATAGATGTACATAGTGAATTAGAAATAGGCAGTAATTTTACTGTCCAGCTACCTGTGAAAAAGCCCATTATATAATTAGTATTGGGAATTTATGGTAATAACGTCTAATACGTCGCTGTTGCATTTGTTGATGAGCTTCCCATAAAGACTGCTGAGAAGACAGAGAAATTGACACTCCCCACGAATGAAACAAACACATTTTTCTAGTTTGGCTAAAAACCTTGCTATATCAGGGTTATAAAATGTGTTATTTAGGAGTTGATTGATATTTACAAAAATTCAACGTACAATCCTAAAAATAGATCTGCTGTTAATTTTATTACAAGTTTAGAGGTTTCACCTGACAATCTGAGAATGTCGCCCAAGAGCTTTGTTTGGCAAGTAATATTATACCTAAACATAAAAATCACTAAATAAATATTGTTAAATTGAGATATGAGTATTAAAAACAAAATTATATACGGATATGGTGTCACTCTAGGAATAGCAATAGGGGTCACTCTCATAGGAATGACCATAGGTAACTATTATCAACAAAAAGCTTTACAAATTAATCAAATATCGGAAAAAGAGCGTCAATTTTTGAGTACATTGCAGGTTGATGTTTTATCAATTCGACCAGCAAAGCAACTTTCATCTTATGTGAAGAATCCCCAAGCTTTTGAGCGCGAAAGTAGGAAATTTATTAATCGGGTGGAAGAAATTAGATTATTGCTGAATACTCACAATAATTCCGGTGAATCAGTGACTTTAGAAGGATTACAACCTTTACTAGAAGAGTATGAAGTTATCGTCAGTAAATTTGCCCAAACAGCACGAGACTTCACCACAAAAATTCAACCACTGACAACTAACCCAGAGACAAAAGCACAAGCAGAAATGCTACTAGTAGCATTAACCAGAACTCCAGAATTTGATTCCTTTATTGAATTTCCCGAACAGTTAAGAAGTTTCTATCAACTATCAGTACAACGAGAAGCCAGAAGCGACATAGCTCTTGTGGAAGCTGAACAATTACGCACCCAGATTACTCTGATTGGTTTAGGGCTATCAATTGCAATGGGTATAGTTTCAGCAACCTATATCAGTCGAGCCATCGCCCTTCCCATTCACTCTGTTACTAAGATAGCTCAACAAGTCACCCGCGAATCTAATTTTGATTTGCAATTACCCACCGACTGGAAAGATGAAACGGGGATATTAGCTACATCTTTAAATCAACTGATTCAAAGAGTTAAACAACTTTTGCAAGAACAGCAAGGATATACTCAACAACTCAAAGCAGCTAAAGAATTAGCAGATGCGGCTAATCAAGCCAAAAGTGAATTTCTCGCCAACATGAGCCACGAATTACGTACACCCCTAAATGGCGTTTTAGGCTATGCTCAAATTCTCAACCGCACACCACTCAGCACAGAACAAGAACGGGGAGTGAGTGTAATTTATCAATGTGGCT
>PWQB01000776.1 GCA_003556955.1 Nostocaceae cyanobacterium CSSed10_463m | reverse complement strand
CTTACTTTGGTCTGGAGTAAAATTACAATCTGCGGATTTTGCTTGCTCTAAAACACACCATTCTATGAACTCTTGCAGTGCTGCTTCAGGAAGGAGAGGAAGATATTTATGTAACGCTATATCAGGCACAAGCTTACCTTATAAATTTATGTTTTGTTGAAGTGCATCACAGCTAGCCTAACCCATTATTTCCATGATTTTTAGTGTGTTACGCTACGAGATTTCAAGAAATATTGAGATGATAAATTTAGTTGATAAAGTTAGTTGAGGATAATTTTGTAAAAGACATCACACCTTGTCAGATTGTTGCTATACTGTAAGCAAAATTAAACCTTTTGTCACAAGCTATGCTGTCAATTGAGCAACTAACAGAAGAAATTTTATCTCTGCCTAGTGCAGCAAGAGCGCTTTTGGCAGAAAAAATTGTAGAAAGTCTGGAATTGGACATAGATCCCACCATTCAAACCGCTTGGACTACTGAAGCGAAGAGACGACGAGACGAAATTACGAGTGGTGCTGTGCAACCCATTCCAGGAGATGAAGCTTTAGCTCAAGTGAGGCTATTGCTGGAGTAATGAAATATGTATTTCACCCTGAAGCACTGACAGAATATGCGGAGGCTGTTCAGTATTATTCACAACAACGCACTGATGTAGCACAAGCATTTATTAATGCTGTTGAAAATGCAGTTTATCAGATTAGAGAGTCCCCTAATCGTTGGAGCTTAGTTGATGACAATGTTCGGCGATGTCTGACACGCAAGTTTCCGTATGGTATTCTTTACACCATTGAACAAGATTATATTCTGATTCTGGCAGTTATGCACTGTAGCCGAGAGCCGGGATATTGGAAAAGTCGGCAAGATTAGTTTGTGGTTGTTGGTGTTCTGAAAGCGATCGCCTATGGTGCGTATTGTGTGCGATAACTTTTAGCTAACAATAGCAGGACTTACGCAAGCAAAATTTGTCATTGCGACCGGATTGCCACGCTACGCTCGCAACAGGCTCCGTGAAGGGAAGCAATCGCAGAGTTTTAGGCGATTACGTCGCTATCGCTCGTAATGACGTAACTACGTGAATTTTGCGTAAGTCCTAAATAGTTATACTTTCCAGGCTTATGTGATGAATTACTTTAAGGTTATTTGTTAGGTCAAACTATATTAAGGGCTTGTCTGTGGGTGAGTACACAGCAGTCTACTTAAGTTTTATGGATTTATTAATTACGTAATTGTGTATTAGGGTAAATACTGGTATAACTAAATAAGCTACGCATAAACCATAAGTATACTACCAGTTTTTACTATATGTATCTCAAAACAGTCTTCATTCGTTTCTATAAGTCATTCAACGACGATTTTCTCAGAAAAAATAATAACAAAGTTAAGCCTAAACCTTGGGAAGAAATGGATAATAATGCTTTTTACCCGTATATTGAAGTTCCTCTTGATCCCAAAATTACAACAATCGTTGGTGCAAATGAATCTGGCAAATCTCACTTACTAAGTGCTATCGAAAAGGCTATATCTGGTAATAATATAGAGCGTAGTGATTTTTGTCGTTATTCTCATTTTTTCACAGTGAAGCTGAATGAATTAAAATATCCTGACTTCGGTACTGAATGGTCTGACCTGTCACAGTCTGAAGAAGTAAATTTAAGAAAAATTATAAAAATTCCTGATAATATTATTTTTGACAGATTTTTAGTATTCCGAAAAAATATTAATAACATAACTGTATATCTTCCAGAAAAAGGAGATTACAGACCATATGAAATTGGGAATAAACAAGTTAGCGAGTTGCAAAGCTTACTTCCTGAAATACTAAGAATTGAATCTGATGTTGCACTCCCGTCCAGTGTTCCTATTAAAAAATTAGTCCACTTAGGCCAAGAGAAGTATCTCGATAGCAGAAGATTTGAACTTTTGGATCGGGAACAAAGAAGCAAAATTGTGGACGCGCTCGACGAATTTAGTGATAATCCAGAACTGATTACTAAAGTTCGTCTTTTTGGGGGTGAAAACAAAGATGTTGTTGACCCCGATGCAATTGAGACAATGAAATCAATTATTTTAGCACTGGATGAAGCAATATTCAGCGTTAATGAAAAAGAAAGGAGAGAGAAAGAAATTAAGTTAGCTTATAAATTGATTTGTAAGATTGCTCAAGTTGATACTAATGCTTTACTTGATTTAGCCGGAGCAATTAAAAAGGGAATGCAAGGTTATGCAAATGGAATCATTGAGAAGATAAATCGCCAATTATCTATTAATTTAAATTTTCCTAATTATTGGGTTCAAGACCGAAACTTTTGTTTAAAAGTTATGGCAAGAGACTATGACTTAGTATTTACCATAACTGATAGAACAGGAACTGAGTATTCATTTGAAGAGAGGAGCCAAGGGTTACGATATTTTCTCAGCTATTACATACAGTACCGTTCCCATGAGCCTCATCCAAATAAGACTGAAATCCTTCTAATGGATGAGCCAGATGCATATTTATCTAGCCAAGCACAACAAGACTTACTTAAAGTATTTGACCTGTTTGCTAGTCCAGCACAAGGTTCACATTTAACTCATCCTATCCAGGTCGTTTATGTAACCCACTCTCCCTTTTTAATTGATAAGAATCATGCTGAACGCATTCGGGTCTTGCGTAAGGGAAATGAGGATGAAGGAACGCGAGTAGTTAAGGATGCTGCTAAAAACCATTATGAACCTTTGAGGTCTTCAATTGGTGCTTATGTTGGCGAAACAGCTTTCATCGGGAATTGTAATTTAATGGTTGAAGGTATTTCCGACCAAATTCTCATTGCAGGAGCTACAACATATCTTCGAGGGAATGACGCACCTAATTTAGAAACTTTAGATTTAAACCAAATCACTATTGTTCAGTCAGGTTCGGCATCACATATTCCTTATTTAGTCTATTTAGCCCGTGGACGGGATGTTGAACAGCCAGCAGTAATTGTTCTACTGGACAGCGACAACAGTGGAAACGAAGCTAAAAAGCAATTATTAGGTAAAGGTGGTCAACATAGAAGACCAGTAATTAAAGAGCAATTTATTCTTCAGCTTACTGATATAAAAGAAAACTTATCTTTAGTAACTGATACGGCGACAGTAAAAATTGAAATAGAAGATATTATTCCCTTGTCTATTTGTATACAAGCGACAAAGTTTTACTTACAAGAGTTTTTACAATTAGATGAAACAGAGTTTTCGTTTCTGACAGAAGATTTAGTTTTAAGAAAAATTGCTAATCAAACTATTCTTGATACTATACAAGCCAGTCTTTCAGAGTTTCCTGACAAAGACTTACAAATCAATAAGGTTGGTTTTGCTCGAAATGTTATTCGAGTGGTAAATGAGTGGTCACAAAAACGAGAATCATTGAATAAGAATCAATCTGATGCATTGCAAATTTTTGAGGATAACTTTAGAGTGTTGTTTAAGAAATTAAACTCTATGCAGCGCCATGCCCAGCAGATATTAACAGACGAAAGATTAACCCAAAAGATTGAACGTTTAAAGAAGGATTTCAATGCAGTTCATTCTATTTCTGCAAGCCGTGAAGATGGTGTTATTCTTCTTGATCAGATTGAAGTCATTTTAAGTACCAATGTAGAGAATGAATCAATTAAGCAAATTGAAGAAACTAAGAAAGCAATCCAAAATTTGCGCCGTGATTACAAGCTTGAAATTGACATGAATAAAACGATTGATGACTACATTGGATTTCAGAAGGGTTTAGAAAGAATTAAGTACGCAGGGCTTTTAGCTAGTCAAGAAGAAACTACCGATGAGTATCAAGAAAAAAAGTCAGCTACATCAGAATTAGAAGAAATTTCTGATCAATTACAGACAGAGAAGTTTGTTATAGATGAGGAAGCACAAGTCATTACTGCACAAGTACCTACTACTAGCTCTGAGGTGGAAATTGCTACAGTTCCGAATAACTCTGCAAATGCAAATCAGAAAAGAAAGTCCAGAACACGGCCATAGTAAAAACCACTATGCATCTACACTCATCCATAAAAACAAAATATCAGTTATCAGTTTTAGTGTCAGCTGATAACTGATAACTGTTCACTGATTTAAGCAGTCCTAAAACGCGCCAACTCCTCACCAGTCTTAGCATCATGGGCGTGAACAGTACACACCAAACAAGAATCAAAAGCTCGCGCCACGTGACCAACTTCCACAGGATCAGTAGAATCCTCAATGGGTGTGCCTACCAAAGCCTCCTCAATTGGACCACGTTGACCCTCACCATCACGGGGGCCGATATTCCAAGTACCAGGGGCAATTACTTGGTAATTTTTAATCTTACCGCCCTCCACCTCAACCCAGTGAGACAACGCACCCCGCGCCGCTTCCGTTGCACCCCAACCCTTACCATCTTGTTCTGTAGGCTTGATATACCAAGGGTCATTTAATTTAAATTCGCGTAAACAGTGTTCAGCTTGGCGATATAACTTGACAAGTTCGTGAACTCGTGCTAGCTGACGTACATGAACATTAGCACCACCCATTTGTTTAAAGACATCCAAAATAAACCCGTCATGGTGTTGCCAAGATTCACCGTGATGACCACCAGCTACTAACTGTCTAGCTAAGGGGCCTGCTTCTAAGCGTCCGAAATCTTTATGCAGTACGGCACTAGACCAAGAATAAGCATTATCAAAGTCTTTAGTATTATTTGCTGTGGGTTTAGTAGTGCGATCGCTTGGGTGAATATCTGCTGTTCCCTCATCGTACCAGGAATGTGTGGTATTCTCCCGCAGAAAAGATTGATCCATCAAAGAGTGAGTATCCCTGAAACTGTCATACACCCCACCCTTCATGATCATCGCTGCATTGCGCCCTTCAATAGTCGGCTTTTGGTATTTGTCCTCATGGGCTAAATATCCCCAAGTCACAT
>PWQB01000189.1 GCA_003556955.1 Nostocaceae cyanobacterium CSSed10_463m | reverse complement strand
TTGTCCACCTTGTCTTACCCTCACGAGAATGTAAAAAACCTACACCTGTCAGGGGAAGAGGAAGGGGGGCAGGGTGCAGGGGGCAGGGGGGAAGTTTTTTCACACACCCAGTCCCCAGTCACTAATACAGCACGGCGTAAATAAGGCAACTATTGCAAATAAAGTTTTTGACTTTTGACTTTTGACTTTTGATTTCCGCCTTCACGGCGGCGTTAGCCACTTAATAAAGCTTCGACAAACTCGTAGCTGGAAAAGGGACGCAAATCTTCGATGCCTTCGCCAGCACCAATAAAGCGAATGGGTAAACCTAGCTGCTGGACAACGGCTAAGGCTACTCCTCCCTTGGCTGTACCATCAAGTTTGGTTAAGACTACGCCACTGAGTTGGGCGGCTTGGGCGAAAACTTCCGCTTGGCGCAATCCATTTTGACCGAGAGTGGCATCTAAAACCAATAGGGATTCTATTTTGGCATTAGGGGCTTTTTTGTCAATAATCCGGCGGATTTTGGCGAGTTCGTCCATTAAGTTTTTCTTATTTTGCAGTCGCCCGGCGGTATCGACTAAGAGTAATTCAGTTTCTCTGGCTTGGGCTGCGGCGATCGCATCAAAGACGACGGCGGCGGGATCTGTATTCTTCCCTGGATTGGCAATGACTTCTACACCGCTTCTGTTACCCCAAACCTTCACTTGTTCTACAGCCGCAGCCCGGAAGGTATCGGCTGCCCCAATTAAGCATTTATAACCGGATTTTTGAGCTAGGTGGGAGATTTTTCCGATAGTGGTGGTTTTACCAGCACCATTGACTCCAGTAATTAACCAAATATTTAAGGTTTCTTTTTCTGGGGTAAAGCTGGGACTGTGGGCTGTTTGCAGTGGTGCATCTAACATATCCCGCAAGATTTGTTTCAGGTAGGCGATCGCCTCTTCTGGCGGAGTAACTTCTGCTAACAGTTTTTTCTGGAGCGCACTAATAATGTAATCTGTGGCTTCTACACCCACATCAGCTTGGAGGAGTGCAGCTTCTATTTCTGCCACAGCTGCTTGATTGAGCGGTCCCTGCCCGACAATTGCCTTGAGTTGGTTGAGGATGTTACGACGGGTTTTGTCTAAACCTTGGCGGAGTTTCTTCAGCCAGGTAATTTCCTCAATAGAAACGTCTTCTGGTCGTCTACCTTGGGCAGCCAATACTTCCGCAGACCAAACAAAACCTTCATCAAAAGCTAATCCGTCAACTTCTGGGGCTGTTTCTGTGGTGGTGGCTACTGGTTGTAATACTTCTGGTTCTGGTACTTCAATAGCGTTGGCTATCAGTCGTTCTTGCTTGGCTTGACGTTCTGCTGCCGCTCGCTCTAAAAAAGATAAATTACTAGGGGTTGTTAACTCTGGCGTAGTTGTTGCTTCTGTATCTGTTGGGGTGACTTCGCTGACGGTGGGTGACTCTGTTTCCACCATTGCAGGTGTTTCTGGGGGTGCTTCCACATCCACTGCATCCACAGCAGTTTCTACCATTGCAGGTGTTTCTGGGGGTGCTTCCACATCCACTGCATCCATTGCAGGTGTTTCTGGGGGTGCTTCTACATCCACTGCATCCACAGCAGTTTCCACCGTTGCAGGTGTTTCTGGAGGTGCTTCCACATCCACTGCATCCCCAGCAGTTTCTACTTCTGAGGTTTGTTGTTTTTGTTGAATATTCTTATAGGCAGACTTAGCAAAAGCCAATAAATCTGCCGTAGAATCTGGCGTGGTGTCTGCCGTTGGGGTTGGATTTACGGCTGATTCTGGTGGGCTTGCTGGCGGAGTTTCTTCCTGTGTTTGTTCAGATGGAGTCTCAGAGGAATCGTTATATTTACGGCGGAACCAATTAAAAACCATTGCAGCTATAGGTAATTAGTTGTGAGTGTTTTAAAAGTTTAATATTTCCTGGGGTGATAACCTGCCGATTATCTTCACCTATTACAGCCAGTTTGCTCAACAGTGTCACTAACGGCTAAACAACTGGCTTCTGCTCACAACGTTATCAAGTTAAGGTGAAAGACTACACGGCTGCTTTTTGTTCTGTGACTCGGCGTAGAACACCATTAATAAATCGATGTCCTTCATCTCCACTGTAGCGTTTTGCTAATTCCACAGCTTCGTTAATAGCCACTCTATCTGGCAGATCGAAAAACCTCATTTCTCCCACAGCGATTCGCAAAATATCTCTGTCTATTTGGGCTAAACGAGCTACTTGCCAATCGACTAAGGCCGCAGAAATTTCTTCATCGATGATGACTCGGTGTTCGTTGACTATTTTGACAAGTTGGATGGCATATCTGCCCACTTCTTTATCTTGATTTGCTAGTTGAATTAATTCGGGAAATTCTACTGCGGCTCCGAGTTGATTGATGGCAGTTTGAGTGTAGTCTATGGCCTCTTTGAGGAGGTTTCTGGCAGTGTTGAGGTCTGAAGCACGAGTTTGACTCGTTAAGAGGCGCTCGTTACTGCGTTGTAGTTCTCCGGTGGCGTTATCTAGAGTGTCTTGCACTTCTGATCTCAAAGTGCGGACTGTGGCTAACACTAATTTGGGCAGATGTTCTTCTGTGAGTTTTTTGGGGTTAATTGGCAACTGGCTCAGACTTAAGAGTGCTAATTCACGAGCAATTTGTTGGGGTTTTCTTTCTTGCATGGTGGTGAGTGCCTCAGCACTAATATTATGGTGTTAGATAATTGAGCCTGGTGGCAAAGTCAGATAATCATACTATCTGTTTACTGGTACCTTTGCCGGATGAATTTTAAGTTTCCTCAACGGGAATAATTGGGAGTTTGGTTTCTAAGGGTGATGTTTCTAGATTTCGCTCATTGGATAGAACTAGGGGGGGTAGGGGTGTATTTTGAGCGATGATCCCACCAGAAACTAATACTTTAAAAGCATCTTCTATGGGCATCGATAGGTTAACTACCTCATCTTCTGGAACGATGGCATACCAGCCTGTGGTGGGGTTTGGGGTACTGGGAATAAAAATACTCAACATCGGACGGGGTAGATGAGCTTGAATATCGTTACTCATCGTCCCGGTGACGAAGGCGATCGCCCACATTCCTCTTCTGGGATACTCGACTAAAATAACGCGACGAAATTTGTCGTTTGAGTCTTTGAGTAGGGTGGCTAAAAGTTGTTTTAGGGTTTTGTATACCTGTCCGGCTAAGGGAATGGCCTGCAACACTTGCTCACCAAAATCCAATAACCAACGCCCAGCAATATTGCGAGCCATCAACCCAATTACAAGAATGCTGAACAGGGGGACGGCCAGCCCCACGACTAAGTTCAGTATATTTACTAGTATAGGTTGAAGTCCGTCAAAGGGATTCAGTTGTTTAGGAATTTTGGTGAGAAAGTTAATTACCCAATTAGCGATAGTAATAGTCAACCAGATAGTTGTTGCTAAAGGAATTACTACCAATAACCCAGCAATCAGGTCATTCTTTAAATCCTGTTTTAGTTGATTAATTCCCAAGTCCCTATGCTCCTGTTTGAGGTTACTGGAACTTTTGTTATTGATATTCATAACAGTATATTTGTCAAACTGCGAGAGTTTTGCTTGTAGTATTTAATACTGAAAGCAACTGCCCAAGATTGTCAGCATCTGAGCTAATGCGATGAAAATATATACTTGATTCTAGAAAAACAGTATTTTTCTAGAGGGTTACATATAGACAATTACCAACCAATTTGATGGCTGATTTGACTTTGAGATTTACTTTTGTTGGTTAGAGTTGTAAACGTTTGTTGCAACTTGCTGACATATTACTCATCTTACCTCGCTCCATTCAAACTTGCTGAAACTTGCTGATAATTCGGTAAGTATGAATATACAGCTAGAGGGGGATGCCGATTAGTTGGTAAAGTTGTAAATACTTTTTCTGAAAATTTAGTTAATAATATTTAAAAAATTCCTAACCAATTTACGCCATCTGGTGACTTTTGCGATAACTTGCCCCTCTATCCTCAGATATCAGAAACTCTGGGTATTTGAGAAAGGCATATTTTGGCAAAAATACGGTTATTATGGTCAAAATTTACAAAAAATCAAGCTGTATCCAACTTCTTTGCTGTTGGGGAAACACTCTGATTGCTTTGTGCTGGATTTGCTTGGCCGTCAGATAGACTGATTTCTAAACTGGGTGTAGGCATATTTTTCATTTCCCAAACTTTCAGTAAAATCAGGTATTCATAAAATGCCTGTAATGTACACCAAGCCATACCTGCTCGTCCGTCTAAGCAACCCCTCAAAATAAAATACATATACAAAAAGCGCAGAATTGGTCGGGCTGGTAACCGTAAAGATAAGTCTTTTAACGCCCGTCGTCGTTCTATTTCTGTCTTCCCCAGAATTAAGTCTTTCCAGTTGACATTGCCCTGTTTAATTTGATGCAATGTTTCCTTAGCTTCATCCGTAGAATAACGGTTATGTTTTTCAATCCAACGGCTTAAACCCTTGCTGCAAGTGTAGTGAGGATATGTTTCTTTTATGAAACTGGTAGCACCGTTACATACTTCTCTTTCAGTGTGTCCGTAATCTGTAAACCAGACTTGACCGTGGCGAAACAGACGCATTTGATAGCGGGGATATTGGGTGCTGTAACGAATCCAATGATTCATGAACATCACACGTTCAGCGACGTAGTAGCCTATATAGTCGGGGTTTTTAGTAGCTTGTACGCATTCGGCAAACAGTTCTGGGGTCATGCGTTCATCGGCTTCGAGAATGTATACCCACTCATATTTAGGCGGAATAGATTCTAGCATCCAGGTGCGTTGAAGACCGTGGCTTTCAAAGGCGTGTTGGACGGTGCGAACTGGATAGCGACTGGCTATTTCTACAGTGCGATCGCTACTGCATGAGTCTACAACAATAATGTCATCAGATAGCATAGCCGACTCAAT
>PWQB01000634.1 GCA_003556955.1 Nostocaceae cyanobacterium CSSed10_463m | reverse complement strand
GCTTGAAAATCTTGGGCAGCGATTTTTTCCCTTAACCAAGCATAACCTTGTTCGGGACCATAGCCTTTAAAGGTGGCGCGATCGCCCATTTCTTCCACAGCCTGAATCATCGCTGTGCGGCACGCTTCCGGTAGCGGTTCTGTCACATCGCCAATACCCAAGCGGATAACTTTAGCGTCAGGATTTGCTTCAACAAAGGCATTCACCCGCCGCGCAATTTCGGGAAATAGATAACCAGCTTTCAGCTTCAGGTAGTTGTCGTTAATCGTTGCCATAGTGGAATTAAAAAAAACAGTCTAGATAAAACAGCTTATCCCGTTTCTTTGTCAAGCGGCGCGAATTTGCTCGTAGTTGCGCTTTAGCGCTAAAACGTAACGACAAACTATGATGATTTATTCATGCCGACTTCTCACGCCACACAAGCTATCACACAGAATTGATATATAGGAATCCGGTTTGATTACTGTTCGCGTAGCCTGACGGCATAGCTGCGCTTAGAGCCATAATTACTCGTAGAGGCAGGGAATAGGGAACAGGGAACAGGGAACAGGGAACAGGAAAAATTAGTAACAGCATACTGAATTTTTTCAAAAATCAAATAGGAGTCCTATATACAAAACTCATACAGATTGCATAGGAGTATATACCAAAAGAAGTGGTAATTATGCAAATAGTTAGTTGAGGTTTTCAATAATTAGTTCCGATGACAGATTTAATGCCAAGCGCTGAATTGTTAATCTATGTCTGAACGGTAAAAATATTTACTAAATTAAACATCATGAACATTCTTGCTTGGATCGTTTTAGGACTAATTGCTGGTGCGATCGCCAAGGCTATTTACCCCGGACATCAAGGTGGTGGGATTTTAGGTACAATCTTACTAGGAATTATCGGTGCTTTTGTTGGTGGTAGCTTAGGGGTATTTTTTAGTACAGGAACCTTTGCGCTCACGGCTCCGGCGCTCAGTATTACGGGTATCATCTTAGCCGTACTTGGTGCGATTGTGGCTATTTTCTTATGGAACTTGTTAACTTCTCGCAGTGCTGCATAAATACTTCACACTGCTGTGTAATTTAGTAGTTCCTTTAATCTCGACTGACAGGAGGTAAATATGGATATTAATAATTTTCTCCAACGTTATGCTTCTGGAGAACGAGATTTTCATCAAGTTGATTTGAGTAGAGCTAATTTAGGCGGAGCTATTCTACATCAAGTTAATCTTAGCGGTGCAAATCTGAGTCAAGCCAACCTGAATAAAGCACATCTCGAAGATGCAAATCTCAGTAATGCAGATTTAAGTACAACTTATCTGACAGCTGCCAATTTAGAAGGTGCTAACCTGTCAGGAGCCAACCTGCATAAAGCTGATTTAGATCGTGCTAATTTACGAGCCGCAAATTTGACTAACGCTAACCTGGAAGGAGCGAATTTTCGCAACGCCACTCTCCCTGATGGGACTATTTCAGATTAGACATTAAGCATCATTTATGGTGTGTTAAAAACCAATATTCATCTATATCATTCTACCAGAATTTTGTTAAATATTCACACCAAATTGCTGCTGATAAAACTTACTCAGCAGCAATTGCTCATTTTTTGAATTTTACACCTTGGCAATGGTGACATTTTGGGGTTGATTTTGATATTTGCCAAAGCGCTCTGCATAAGTTGTTTGACATGGTTCCCCTTCTAAAAACAACAACTGCAACACACCCTCATTAGCGTAGATGCGACAGTCAGCACTAGGAGCATTGCTGAACTCTAAAGTTAAGAACCCTTCCCATGAAGCTTCGGCCGGAGTTATGTTAGCAATAATTCCACAACGCGCCATTGTGGATTTACCAATACAAATAACTGTGATATTCGCCGGAATCCGCAATCGTTCTAGAGAGACACCTAAAGCATAAGAATTGGCTGGAATAATGAAAAACGAGCCATCTTCATCGGTTTGTAATGGAATAGATTCTAAGTTTTCAGGGTTAAACCGCTTAGGATTCACCACTGTACCGGGAATATGTCTAAAAATCCGAAAATCTGTGGGAGATAATCTTAAATCATAGCCATAGCTCGACAAACCGTAACTAATTACTCGCCTGTCTTCAATCTCCCGCACTAGAGAAGTTTCAAATGGCGAAATCATCCCTAGTTTGGCTTGTTCAATAATCCATTTATCATTTTTTAGCACGTTTGACCTCTTTTTCAATAAAGCTACAAAATATGAATATCATCTGAGGGTGAACTTAAGGACGATGACTGCGACGGATTTCAGTAATTTGGTCTGCTACATCTAAGAGAGATTTTGGCATTTCTGTTCCTGTGAGAATAATATCAACATGAGCCGGGCGTTTTGCTATAAATTCTAAAACTTCTGTTTCGGGAATTAAGCCAAAGTTAATCGCTAAACTTAATTCATCTAAAACTACGAGAGAATACTTATTTTCACTGATAACTTGTTGTGTATATTGCCACAAGTTTTGTAAGGCTTGGTTTTCGGCTTCGTCTAGATGGGGTGTATCGATGCAGCGAGGTAAATCACAGCGAATCCAATCTAAATTTTGCCCTAATTGCATGGGTCGCTCTTGACCTTGACGAATACCGCCTTTGAGAAATTGTATTATTAAGACTGGTGTACCTTGACCTGCTATTCTTAACGCTTGAGCGATCACATCAGTAAAGAAATTCCGTTGTGTACTAGTAAAAACTTGTACTAATCCTGTAATTGGATAAGGTAAGCTGAGGGACGAATTAGCACTGAGATTTTCTAATTGGGCAACCATAGGGAAAATTTCCAAAAAATAGCGAGGAATTAGAGAATTTTGCAAAGAGTGATCACAAATCTACCCAGATAATTAGTTAATGTGGTTTTTGTCCAGGTGTAGTGTCAAAAACTAAACTTGTCTTCAAGTTAAGCGTGATTGACATTTGCGTTTTTTGCATGAGATTAATGATTATACATAATTGTCTGATAAAAATAATTGAAAACCCTGGGAGCAGCAAATCAGGAAATTCCCGGATTAGCGATCATCTTGATTTAAGCAAAACAAATTTAGATTGTAATTAATTTTACTTACAGAGGAGTGATTGATCGTGAGATTAGTGATTTTGGGAGGTTCAGGATCGGGGAAAAGCACCCAAGCCCAAAAGCTTTGCAGTAATTTTGATATACCTCAAATTTCTACAGGTGAGATATTAAGGGAAGCGATCGCTAATGCTAGTGATCTAGGTAACTATGCACAGCCTTATGTGACAAAGGGGGAGCTGGTTCCAGATGAAATCATGATTGAATTTATCCGTTTGCAACTCAAAAAGCCGGAAGTTAATCAGGGTTGGGTTTTAGAGGGTTATCCCCGCACTGCGTTTCAGGCTGAGGAATTGAATTTTTTATTAGATGATTTAGAACAAAAGTTAGACTGGGCTATTTATTTACAAGTACCAGAAGCTACTATGGTGCGTCGCTCGTTGGAGCGTTCTCTTTCAGATGACCAACCCGAAATTGTGCAGCGCCGGGTGGAATTATTTTACGATCGCACTATTCCCATTCTTGAATATTACGACCGTCGCCGTCGCCTGTTAACTATCAACGGTGACCAATCACCAGAGATGGTACAGCAAAACATTTTAACCCTGCTTTCTACTTGAGAAGAAGCAGGGGGAAGAGGCAGGGGGCAGGGTGCAGGGCGCAGGGGAGAAGAGGCAGGGGTGCAGGGTGCAGGGGAGAAGAGGCAGGGGGAAAGAAACATACTCAGCACTCAGCACTCAGCACTCAGAACTTTCCCCACTCAGCACTCAGCACTCAGCACTCAGAACTTTCCCCACTCAGAACTTTCCCCACTCAGCACTTTCCAAAAGACGGTAAGTTTAATTGTATATAAAATTTCTGAGGCAATTCTCATGGTTTGGCAGCGTCCCGATGGTCGTCAACCCCAAGAACTCCGTTCTATAAGCTTTCATACTGGTTTCACCCGCTTTGCTCCCGGTTCGGTTCTGACAAAATTTGGAGACACTCAGGTACTTTGTACTGTCAGTGTGAGTGAGGGAGTCCCAAAATTTTTAACAGGAACTGGCAAAGGTTGGCTAACATCTGAGTATCGAATGTTACCTTCAGCTACACAGCCACGGCAAGCAAGAGAATTGTTGAAGTTGTCTGGAAGAACTCAAGAAATTCAACGTTTAATTGGACGGAGTTTAAGAGCCGCAATTGATTTTGAAGCTTTGGGAGAACGCACTTTAACTGTAGATGCTGATGTGTTACAAGCAGATGCAGGGACAAGAACAGCAGCGATTACAGGTGGGTTTGTGGCCTTAGCTCATGCCGTGTCTAAATTATTGCAGCAGGGTGTATTAGAGCGATCGCCTTTATGTGGACAAGTAGCAGCAATATCTGTGGGATTATTACAAGAACAACCATATTTAGATTTAAATTATCTTGAAGATTTGGCTGCATCTGTAGATTTTAACGTGGTGATGAATCGACAGCTAGGTATAATTGAAGTGCAGGGAACGGCGGAAGAAGGCAGTTATAGCCGGACTCAGTTAAACCAGCTACTGGATTTTGCTGAAAAAGGCATCCAGCAATTGTTAATCGCGCAAACAGAGGCGATTTCAGGTCTGGATCAGCTGTTAATGGGCGAGTAGAGGGAGACGCGATCAATCGCGTACAAGAGAGACGTGATGAATCGGATAAGAGAGACGCGATTAATCGCGTCTGTACAAGAGGGAGTCCCTCGGCCTTGTCTGCTTGTGTCCGATTCCGGCATCATGTTAAAAGTTTCAAAAGTTAAAACGGGGAATAGTCATAAGTTCGGTATGGTATTGCTGGAAGTCGGTAATATGATCATGAAACCATGAATAAAAAGGTGGAAGTTCTCCCAGATATTTCAGTGCTAGTTGAGCGATCGCTAAATTTAATTTTGTCCAAGTTGTCCACAGCCATTGAACAACGGGGACAGTTTACTATTGCCTTAGCTGGTGGTAGTACACCTAAACCATTGTACGAAGCGATCGCCAGTCAAAAACTACCTTGGGATAAAATTCATATCTTTTGGGGAGATGAACGTTATGTACCACCAGATCATCCCGATAGCAATGAACTGATGGCTCGGCGTGCTTGGTTAAATCACGTTGATATCCCAGCCAGTAACATTCACTCTGTACCAACTTTAGACGGAGATCCCGCCGTATCAGCCGCTAAACACGAACAGCATCTGCGAGAATTTTTTAATTCTGCTCCCGATGAGTTTCCGGCGTTGGATGTAGTATTGCTAGGAATGGGTGATGATGCACATACCGCATCTTTGTTTCCTCACACCGCAGCTTTGAAAGTGCATGATCGGCTAATTACTGTGGGTAACAAAGACGGTAACCCTCGCATAACCTTCACATACCCATTTATCAATGCTGCTCGCAGTGTTATTTTTGTGGTTGCTGGTGCTAACAAACGACCAGCTTTAGCTCAAGTCTTCGCGCCTGTAGCAGATGACTTCACTTATCCCTCCCGCTTGATTCAACCCCAAGGCGAACTTTGGTGGTTACTGGATGCAGCAGCAGGTTCGGAACTCTCAGCTTAACTTTCCTATATGGAGTAATTGTTAAAATCAGAAGCTAGAGTTGTCCCCTGAGCCAAATTCTCATGCATTCGCCCAGAACTAGCTCAATTTTGTAGCAACTTTTCTTTGTAGTGCTTTCTCACAACAGAAATCTCTACAGAGTTTTATTGGCTCGCCAATATTATTTTACGATGATCTTGAACAAAGGCTTAAATTGATGATCGTCTGTCCTAATTGCAATCACCCAAATCCAGACGGCGCTGTGCAGTGTGAAGCTTGTTATACGCCGTTACCTACCACTAGTCACTGTCCCAACTGCGGCGCAACCGTCCAGGCAGATGCTGCTTTTTGCGGTCAGTGTGGTTATAATCTCCACTCCAATGCAGCTCCTGCGGTTGCTACATCTGTAGCCACAGTTGCTCCTGATATCCCGGTGGAAGTACCACAGTTAGTTGAACCTGATCCACTGTTAGAACTTTTACAACCAAATTCTTTGGGAATTCATCCCGATCCCAACCCGAACCAGCCGCCAGCTTCGCCTCTACCACCAACGGCGATCTCTGTTACACAAGTAGAAGCAGCAGCGCCAGCACCTGCTCAAGCACCCGCACCCGCACCCGCACCCGCTCCAGAAATTCCTCCCCAGGCTCCAGTACCTACTGTTGCTGTTCAACCTGTAGTTTCTCAGCCGGAAGCACCAGCCCCAGCCCCAGAACCGGCTCCAGCCCCAGTGGTTATGGAAGCCCCAGCCCAAGTGGTTATGGAAGCCCCAACCCCAGATCCAATACCGGCTCCAGCACCGATGGTTATGGAAGCCCCAACCCCAGATCCAGAACCGGCTCCAGTGGCTATGGAAGCGCCAGCACCAGCCCCAGAGCCAGAACCCATTGCTGCTGCACCTACACCTGGATCATCTGCTTCTATGACGCAATTGCAGCAGGTAACGGCAAGGTTGTTCCACGTTCAAAGCGATCGCGCAATTGAATTACCACAAACCCTGTCTGTAATTCACATCGGCAAACCCAATGACCGGATTCCCCCAGATGTGGATGTTTCAGGATTTTCCAATTCCGAAATTGTCTCACGGATACACGCAGATATTCGCGTTGAGGGAGATTTTCATTATGTAGAAGATGTGGGCAGTTCCAATGGTACTTACATTAATAACTCACCGTTATTACCAGGAAATCGACACCGCCTCAGACCAGGCGATCGCATCAGTCTAGGTAAGGGAGATTTGGTAACGTTTATCTTTCAACTTGCTTAACTGATAGGGTGAGCGACATATATATTGCTTCTTTGAGCCGAGACTAAATTTAGTTGCTCAGAACCCCTTTGCTAGGGGAGTTCCAAATCCCCCTGCTCCCCTGCTCCCTGCTCCTTCATCCATCCTCCAGCAGCCTCTATCACCTATCTTGGAGGATGAGCAAATTATCCACATCAGACCAGGGATGGATAACTATATCGTTCCGTGTAGCGCTTGATTCCACCGCTTTTATATCAGGGTGCAAACGGCTGTATTATCTAGCTAATTGTACTACTTGCATAAGTACACTAGTATAGATAAAAGTACACTCCAATATTTGGAGTAATTACGTTCAGGAAAGTGACCTATGCGGGAACCAGGAAAAGATTTTCCACCACGGCTGACTGAAGAAACACCGCCAGCAGTTGAACGAATGGGGCTAACATGGCTGATTACAGCAGCGATCGCCACTATTGTGTTATGGCAAATTCCAGAGGGCGATTACATCTTATACCCTTTTAGTATCCTGGCCACTTGGTTCCATGAAATGGGTCACGGCTTGATGGCGCTGCTATTAGGGGGACGGTTTCATCAACTACAAATTTTTAGTAATGGCTCCGGTGTTGCCACTTATAGCATTTCACAAGCCCTCTGGCCAATCGGCCCCGCTTTAGTCGCCGCCGCCGGGCCAATGGGGCCACCTATTGCCGGCGCAGGTTTGATTCTGGCTTCCCGGAGTTTTACCGTAGCTTCCCGGAGTTTAAAAATCCTGGGTGGTGTTTTATTACTGTCAACATTTCTTTGGGTACGTTCCTGGTTTGGATTGCTGGCTATTCCCATTTTGGGCATAATTATTTTGGGTATATCCCTAAAAGCTCCCCAGTGGATGCAGGGATTTGCTATTCAATTTCTGGGTGTACAAGCTTGCGTGAGTGTGTACCACCAAATAAATTATTTATTTAGCTATAGTGCTGGCCCTCTGGGACTTTCTGATACTGGGCAAATGCAAAAGTATTTATTTTTACCTTACTGGTTTTGGGGAGGTTTGATGGCGATCGCTTCTCTGGTGATTTTAGCCCAAAGTCTCCGCATCGCCTATCGTTCAAATGAGTAACCGAGCTAGTAGTAATTGCTATTAGCCCTTAATTCAGGACTAAAGTCCTGACTACAAACCTTTCTACAAACCTTTAATTATTGGCGACGACTTACTTAGCCGCAACTTCTGGTTGATAAATCAACTCATTGGCACAAGAACGACCCTGTTCAATATCACTGATATTAGCAAAAGTGGTTTCAGCAATGTTATGAAGGGCTTCTTCTGTAAAAAAGGCTTGATGTCCAGTCACCAAAACATTGGGAAATGCTGTTAAGCGTTGGAAAACATCATCTTGAATAATTTCCCCAGACAAATCCTCAAAGAATAAATCTGATTCTTGTTCGTAGACATCCACACCCAAAAAGCCTATTTTGCGTGACTTCAGACCTTCAATAACTGCTTTAGTATCAATCAACGCTCCTCGACTGGTATTAATTAACATCACCCTGGGCTTCATTTGGGCGATGGACTCAGCATTGATCAAGTGATGAGTTTCAGGCATCAGAGGACAATGAAGGGAAATTATATCAGAGTTAGCAAATAACTCAGGCAATTCTACATACTTACCACCCAACTTCTCTAGTTCGGCATTTTTATAGACATCGTAGGCGAGGATATTGCAGCCAAAACCCTTCATAATCTGTCCCAAAATCAGACCAATTTTACCAGTGCCAATAATCCCGACTGTGCGACCATACAAGTTAAATCCCAATAGTCCTGTCAGAGCGAAATTACTTTCTCGGACACGGTTATAAGCATGATGAATTTTGCGATTCAGACTTAAAATTAAGCCCACAGCGTGTTCTGCTACTCCATAGGGTGAATAAGCCGGAACACGTACAACTTTAATTCCCAAATCTGCTGCGGTTTGTAAATCGACATTATTAAATCCAGCACACCGGAGGGCAATTAGGCGAGTTCCTCCCGCAGCCAGAATTTTTAAAGTTGGTGCATCAATCAAATCATGCACAAATACGCAAACAGCCGGGAACCCAGCCGCTAAGATGGCGGTTTTCTCATTTAAGCGGGGTTCAAAAAACACCAACTCATGTTGGTCGGGAGAATTTGCAGCCTCTAAAAACTGCCGATCATAGGCCTTTGTGCTGAAAACTGCTATTTTCATAAGTCTCAGGCTATATGCTGCATATTTTTCCTACCTATAATAACTGGCAGTGGCAGAGGCGATCGCAACGGTTATTACTGCTATGGGTAGGCTTTAACCTTGCTTTTAATCCTCTCACAGCTAAAGCAAAACTTTAGAATTTGCAGCTAAACCTGTATTGGCGAGGTTAAAATCAATTCAGCCTTTGTATTGTAGAAAATGTGTCCCACATCCCTCAGAGTGCGGTTCACTGCATAAATCCTGATTGTCAACGTCCTTATCCTCAACCTTGGGGAAACAAGTTTTGTAACAGCTGTGGCGCATTGCTACAGCTGCTAGATCGTTATATCCCTCTCCAACCCTTGGGTTCGGGAGGTTTCGCCCAAATTTACACGGTTTGGGATGAAAAAACCCAGACAGAGAAAGTTCTCAAGGTGTTGGTGGAACATTCACCAAAAGCCCTGGAATTATTTAGACAAGAAGCAGAGGTTTTAATTAAGTTGCATCATCCGGGTGTTCCCAGGGTGGAAGCTGATGGTTATTTTCAGATTAATTTACCAAATCCTAAACCGCGTCAGCTGGCTTGCTTGGTGATGGAAAAAATTAATGGACAAACTTTAGAAGAGATTTTAAAAGATTATCCTCAAGGTTGTCCAGAAGATTTGGTATTACATTGGTTTTCTCAGGCTGTGAAAATTTTACAGGAATTACACAAACGCCAGATTATTCACCGGGATATCAAACCTTCTAACTTGATGTTACGAGCTGCTGCGCCCGTAACCCTGACTCCAGGGGAAAGCAAAGAGGAATTGGTATTGATTGACTTTGGTGGGGTAAAACAATTTAACACCGCTAAACTGCGGCGAGAGTCTAGTTCAACTAAATTATATTCTTCTGGTTACAGTCCCCCTGAACAGATTACTGGTAGTAATGTGGGGACTGCGGCTGATTTTTATGCCCTCGGTCGGACGATGATTGAGTTACTAACCGGTAAGTATCCGCCGGAATTGGAAGATCCTCAGACTGGGGTTTTGCGGTGGCGCAATCACATCAACGTTAACCCGAAATTAGCAGAGTTACTTGATGAGATGGTAGTAGAAGATGTGCGATCGCGTCCAGAAAATGCCGTAATCATTCAGAAACGCTTGCAGAAAATTATCCGCACATCTGCCCAAGGTGGATTATTTTCCCAAATCAAAAACTTCCTTAAGCAAGCCACCACACAGATTTCTAGTAAATTCACGCTATTAATCCAAGCAATTGAGCAAGCATTCAGCAATCTTACCAAAGCTCTCGGTAACACAGTTCTGTTTATAGCTCATTCCATTCTCAAAGTCTTACAAGCTTGTTTGGCGACAATTTGGGCAATGCTATTAACTGGTTTAGGTGCTATTATAGGTACAATTTTAGGTTTTTTTGTAGCCTATCGCACGGTTTTAGGCGAGCAAATCTCCGAACATATTTTTAGTCAGTTGCCCGCATTAGTCAATAGTACTCCATCGATGATGGTCACAGAAATTATAGTCTTCTGCGGCGCGGGCTTAGGAACTGCATGGGGACTAACAACATCAGGATGTTTTGGGCAGAAACGACGGTATTTAATCGCATCCCTCATGGGTATAATCAGCTATGGCTTTAGCTGGTTAGTTTTGCAACTAATCACAACCAAAAATAGCGGAGAAGGGCTACTAGCAGTAATTTTAGTGGCAGTCTTTCTGTTGACGTTGAGTCTAGATTTTCGTAGCCATCACATAGTTTATGCTGTAGTTGCGGCATTTGGAACAGCAATTATTTTTGCCATGTTAATTATTCTGGGCTTTCCAACTACTGTTTTTGAATTTTCTAATCAGCCCCTGTGGTCAGAATTATTCCTACCCATCACTTTTTTTACTTTAGTGAGTCTCTTCATGAGCTTTTGGTTGGGGGTGAGTTATTACCTGATTGTCCCTGGGCTACGCTGGTTAGGATGGCGTTAAAACAGTTATCAGTCAACAGTGAACAGTTATCACGCCGATTTAGTCAAGGCTTTCCACCCAATTATGTCTCTTAACTGATAACTGATAACTGATAACTGATAACTGATTCCATGCCCAATACAAGATCCCCCCAGCGTCTTTACCTTGCGCTAGGGGGATCACATATGTGGTAGTCTATAAATGGTTCAGTATAGTTAGCTTACGAAAATTATTGTAAACCCTAAATCTAGTTTTGTGTAGTCCTGGAACTAGAATTTATAAGATTTTTATAGTTTCTTCACTGCCACTTCATTTTCGTGATTTACTGAGAAATTCGGATATATTTAGGTGTGTTATTAAGTATTGCATAACCTTTCATCCCGATCAATCCTTGTAAAAAGTATGAAGCGCAAGATTGTAGCTAGTGTCGCCCTGTTAATTTGTATAGGTTTGACAGAGCAAGCCTTTGCCTCCAGCCAGCAAGACATAGAACAGTTAAAGACAGCAGGCTCTTGTCCTAGATGCGATTTAAGCGGCGCTGATTTAACTCAAATGAGTCTGGTGAATGCGAATTTGCGCGGAGCTAACTTAAAAGGTGCTAATTTATCTCAAGTCGATCTCAGCCGTGCAGACCTAACCAGTGCCAATTTAGAAGATGCAGTTCTGGATTCTGCCAACTTAACGGGGGCTTCTTTGACAGGCGCAAATTTAAAGTCAGCATCATTGGCAAATGCTAACCTGTCTTTTGCGGGTTTAATCAGTGCCAATCTAGAAGCAACTAACTTTAAGGATGCTAATTTACAGTTTACCAATTTCCGGGGGGCGCATTTCCGACTGACAACTCTAGCTAATGGCGTGATCACTTCTGATAAACCCTTTGAATGGTCTTTAGAGCGTGCAACTACTAGAGAATGTAGTAGATTCAAAACTGCAAATGTTCCAGGTACGACTTGTTCTAGCAATTGACCTGGCCAATTTGAGATTTTTTGGTACAGTAACCGCCAGGGTGGTTAGGACATGGCAAAAGTTTAAAACCCAAGCAATGTAACTTTTGCTATATATTCCCCGTCCCTGGTGGACAGAACAAATCCAAAATCCAATACCTTTCGGTTAAGGGATGTAGAGACGTTCCATGGAACGTCTCTACAAGGGTTTTCGGCTCACGAATTTGCTTAACCGAACAGTATTGATCCAAAATCCCAAATTTAAAATTGTTCATGGCTGATGAATTGACGAGCATTTTGTTTTGAAACAGTTTTCTATCATGGGAACAAGCCTGTGAAATAAAATAGAGTTATGCTAACCCATATAAAAGACTTAGCCACAAAATTAGCGCCCCGGTTAATTGAAATTCGCCGCCATATCCACGCGCACCCAGAACTTAGCGGTCAAGAATACCAAACATCTGCTTTTGTGGCTGGTGTATTGTCTTCTAGCGGTCTCCATGTGCAAGAAGGAATTGGCAAAACTGGGGTGATTGGAGAGTTGCCAAATACTGCCACAAATGAGCGTGTGTTGGCGATTCGGACTGATATGGATGCTTTGCCGATTCAAGAACGGACAAAGTTAGAATATGCTTCTCGAATTGAAGGTGTGATGCACGCTTGCGGTCATGATGTTCATACCACTGTTGGCTTAGGCACAGCAATGGTACTTTCCCAAATGGCGGAGGAATTGAATGGGAAGGTACGGTTTTTATTTCAACCAGCCGAGGAAATTGCTCAAGGGGCGAACTGGATGGTAAATGATGGGGCAATGGAAAATGTCAGTGCTGTATTAGGCGTTCATGTTTTTCCTTCTATCCCCGCCGGATCTATTGGTATCCGTTACGGCGCATTGACGGCTGCTGCTGATGATTTAGAGATTATCATTATCGGTGAATCTGGACATGGGGCGCGTCCTCATGAAGCGATTGATGCTATTTGGATTGCTTCACAAGTGATTACTGCATTGCAACAAGCCATTAGCCGTACACAGAATCCTTTGCGTCCTGTAGTTTTGAGTATAGGCAAGATTACTGGTGGCAGAGCGCCCAATGTGATTGCTGATCAAGTACAGTTATTGGGAACAGTGCGATCGCTTCATCCTGAAACCCGAACTCAACTCCCCAACTGGATTGAAAATATTGTAGCTAATGTCTGTCATTCTTACGGGGCGCGTTATCAAGTTAATTATCGCCAAGGCGTGCCGAGTGTACAGAATGATTATGTTATCACTCAATTATTACAATCATCGGCCGAAGAAGCCTGGAGTAGCGATCGCGTTCAAGTACTACCTGAACCTTCCCTGGGGGCTGAAGATTTTTCTGTTTATTTAGAACACGCTCCCGGTTCCATGTTTCGCTTAGGTGTCGGTTACAAAGATAGAATTATTAATCACCCATTACACCATCCAGAATTTGAAGTTGATGAATCTGCAATTATCACTGGGGTTGTAACGATGGCTTACGCCGCTTATAAGTATTGTAATTGACATATCTCTAAACCCGCCCCTACAACAAGAATTTGTTAGAGACGTTCCGGCGGAACGTCTTTACAATTCTGTGTCGTCTCTATCTACCTCCCATATCCTCATACGGTAAATCCAACTCATCTTTGTACGGTTTACCCAATTTCTTTTAGTCTTTTCTGGTCTTAAATTACTTATTAGAGAGAAGAAAAAAGCAAATAAAACTTCTCCCTAAAAATTTAGAGTTTCCGTAATAGCTCACATATATGAAAACTCTAAATACCTCTAAAACTTTGTGAGATGACTTAAAAGTAAATTAGAAAGTTAAGGAGAGGATTGGAATATGGCACTTATTCGTTGGGAACCATTCCGAGACATGGAAATTCTGCGTCGTCAAATGGATCAAATCTTTTCTGAAATGACCGCCGATGAGCGCAGCAATTCCGATATTTCCCCAGCACCCAGAACCGCTTGGGTTCCTGCCGTTGAACTGTCTGATCATGGTTCTAAGTTGCTGTTAAGAGCCGAAATCCCTGGTGTAGAAAGTAAAGACCTGGATGTTCAAGTAACTCAAGATGCAGTCTCAATTGCTGGTGAGCATCATTATCAAGAAAGCACAAACTCTAACGGAAAGATCCGCTCAGAATTCCGTTATGGCAAATTCCAAAGAATAATTCCTTTACCTAGCAAAGTTCAGCATCAACAAGTTCAAGCAGACCTCAAAGATGGAATTTTAACTCTCAGTTTACCTAAACTAGAGACAGAACAAAATAAGGTATTCAAAGTCAGTTTTGGTCAAACCCAAACAGCTACTAATACCATTGAGTCTAGTAATAGTAAATAACAAGCTGAGACTATCAGGACTTACGCAAGTGTCACAAAAAATAAAGCTTTTTTGTTTGTAGTAATTGCTCTCAGACCTGATTTTGAGGACTAAAGTCCTCACTACAAACTGCAAAATATCCAGATCCCCGACTTCTCTAAGAAGTCGGGGATCTATATTATCAAGGTTTTATGTTTAATGATGTTGATAACCTTGATTACCAATTAATCAGCTAAACATTTGCTCCGGCTTTGCTACCTCCCAATTTGGCTTGAATTCTGCTCTTAGCGGCTTTAAATTGTGTCGCTAGTTGCTCAGTTTGCTCAGAACTCAAGTTGTTACGAATAGCCGCAAACATTGTACTTTCTTCTTGACGAATATGATCGCCTACAAGATCCATCAAGTTTCTAACTCGATCTTTAAATTCAGCCGCAGAGGGATTCATAGAGCGGATTTCTTCTAAGAGCCGTTTC
This sequence comes from Nostocaceae cyanobacterium CSSed10_463m, assembly GCA_003556955.1. The sequence continues at coordinate 3,415 of PWQB01000634.1, read as the reverse complement.
ATTTGGGTTTGTTCATCATAAAGTTCTTGGGTATCAGCCTCACCGTAGAAAGAACGCACTCTAGGATAAACAACTTCCTCTTCAGCTTCCGCATGAGCTGTTAAATCTTTGTAAATTTGACCGAAATATTCTTGAATTTTTTGCGGATCTTTGCTTTGCAGTAATTCGGTAAACAGAATATTCACCTTATTATGATCCATACGAATCACATCTTGGATATTCATATCCTTTTTGTCACTGCTTTGGGTAACAGCGCTACCTACTGCGCCACTAAAGGCCGCGATCGCATCTTGAACTCGTCCCCAAATTCCGTGATCTGCATCTTGTCCCGTTAGTTCACGAACACCCAAAACTTCTAAAAATCCCTTGAGTTGCTCTTGGTGAGCGCGGTTTTCAAAGTTAACGGTATTTAATGGACTAATTGCAGCCATTACGTCAGCACCAACTTTTTGAGCAGCCTTGTGAATGACCACACCAGACATTACTTGTTGATGTTTTAACAATTCATGCTGAAATATTTTTTCATAGAAACTCAAATCAGAGCCTTGCATCAATTGGCAGATTGTATTAGACATTTCTTGAACTATTTGTTCTGGTTCTTTTTGGATACCATATTGAACAATTGCAGTTTCCAGAACGCCTTTATTTTTTTGGTCATCCTCTAGCATCTTGCGGAGACGATCAGAGATTTCAGCATCTGTTGATTCTCTCAAAAATAGTTGCTCGTTTTCAATCAGCAAATTTTGAATTAATTTCATATTTGCTAATTTTATGGCAATAGCATTGCGCTTTGTATCATCTAATGTAGTGACCATGCTCAGTTCTCCTCTTAAAAGTGTGCAAATTATTCTTCTGTTCCAGCGTGACATAACAATTAGGTATCTTCCATCTTTCTTTTGAATGATCGCTGGCGTAACTTCAGATAGAATATTCAGATATTTATCATCAGGAATTTAATATTTCTACTCTGCGAAATATAAATGTATAAAGTGGAGTATACCGCTAGGTAGATAAAATTTCTATGCTATTTTTCTAAATTGACTCAAGGATAATTAAATCGGAGTTTTAGTAATAATGATGGGCAATCGTTAATTTCAGAAATCAAATATTTTTGATGTGGCTACCCTTGTAAAACATCTTCTCTGCCAGAAAAATCCAAACGAGCAAATTAATATTGCCAATTGTGATTTCAAAAAATTGCTTTTAGCTAAAAATAGGAAAATAAATCATGGAAACTACAGGAACAGAATCCAATTCCACACCGTTCCCAAATATCCCACCAATTATTGAAAGTGACGACAGAGAATATCGGGATAGCGGTGTACCTAGTACAGTGGCGATCGCCGGACATCCCCTACACCCCCTGACTATGATTTTTCCTATCGCCTTTTTAGCTGGTGCATTAGGAAGCGACTTCGGCTATTGGTTAACTCGTGATTTTTTCTGGGCGAGAGCTTCTTTATGGTTAATTGGTTTGGGACTTCTAGGGGGTATCATCGCCGCAATTACAGGGATGAGCGACTTTTTAAGAATTGAACGTGTTCGCAAGCGTACCGCCGGCTGGACGCATTTAATTCTGAATGTGATAATTTTAGCCTTGACAGCCATCAACTTAATTTTACGTCTCGGAGAGCCGGAGTCACAAATCTTACCTTGGGGATTCCTACTGTCTTTGGTAGTGGGTACGCTGACTAGCATTACCGGCTGGTTTGGGGCTGAACTTTCCTATCGGCACAAAATCGGTGTCGTCGGTGCTGGTAGTAGAAGATATCCGTAAAATTTACCGCAGCGATTTTAGATTTTAGAGGACTTATGCAAGTGTCACAAAAAATTTTTATTTTTGCGCTTGTAGTCAGGGCTGAAGCCCTTATTTTGAGGACTAAATTCCTCACTACAAACTTAATATAATATGCCAGTTGCATAAGTCCTAGAACATCTAAAATCTAAAATCTTCGCTGCGCTGCGTACGCTTCGCTAACATAAATGCAAACCCCCAAATTGAGTGACGACCGCAAAGAATAGCGTATGCAAAAAAGAGTTAAAGTTAAACCTAATTCCCAGGAACAAAAAATTGAAGAACACACTGATGGGAGTTTGACTGTAAAATTAAAGTCTCCCCCCGTAGATGGCAAAGCAAATGCAGAATTAATTAAACTATTAGCTGAGAGATTTAATGTTCCCAAATCTTATATCAGAATTAAATCTGGTTTATCATCTCGGCAAAAGCTGATTGAAATTGACACAGATATTTAATTCTAAATTTTTATGTGTACTATATTACTGAAATTTCTCCAAAAACTACCCTAGTACCGCAGAAGTCAAAAGTCAAGAGTCAAAAGTCAAAAAGCTGACTCTATGGGCTTTTCATTAATTGCTGATGGTTGTCTTATTTACGCCGTGCTGTACTAGTATTTATTCAGCAAAATTTTTCTCTTGTGTAATCCTGATATATCTAGGCTGAGACTTGACTCGTTCTATCCAAGCTTGGATAGCAGGGAATTTTGTCAAATCAAATCCACCTTCATCAGCTACATGAGTATAAGCAAACAAGGCAATGTCAGCAATTGTATAACGCTCATTGACAAAAAACTTATGAGTCGTTAAATGATTTTCCATAATCTTGAGTGCTGCATAACCAGGTTCACGTTTTTGCTCTATGGCTGAACGATATTCCTCAGCTTTACCTAAAATAGAGATCCAATATCTCGATGTAGCAATAAAAGGTTCATGGCTATATTGTTCAAAAAATAACCATTGCAACACTTGCGCCCTTAAAAATCGCTCATAAGGTAGAAATTCTGTGCCTTCACTCAAATAGACTAATATGGCATTTGATTCTGCTAAATATTTGCCAGTATCAACTTCTAAAACTGGAATTTGACCATTGGTATTTTTACTTAAAAACTCTGGTGTGTGAGTCTCACCTTTTAAAATATTAATATCTATTCTCTCAAAAGGCATACCCATTTGTGTCAATAAAAGTCTGACCTTATAACTGTTACCTGATGGTAAGAAATCATACAACTTCAGTGTTCTCATGTCAAAAAATATAATAATGATTTACCAGTTTAGCCAGGGGTAAAATACAATATATTACAAACTAAAGTGAATGAAACAGGATATTTTTAGTTATTTTCAGTATATACGTACAATGATAATAAAATTAAAAAATAAGAAACAATAAAAATAAGATTATTGTTGTTTCATTGTATTAGAAAGTTAGATTTTGTTCAGTATGAGAAGAGAATAGTATCTGTAGAAGATTTACTTGAAATTAGTCATCAACAGCGATCGCTAATTTTTTATTTATAAAGAAAATTCCAGATTTAGTTGTTAAATGTCACATTACACCTACGTACAAGGTGAAAACAGTGCTACCGAAGAGGCAGAGGGAAGGGGGCAGGGTGCAGGGGGC
>PWQB01000177.1 GCA_003556955.1 Nostocaceae cyanobacterium CSSed10_463m | reverse complement strand
TCCGATCTTAAGCAGCATCCTCGCTACACGCCGTCCTTGAAGTTCAGCAGGTAGACGGGCAAATTCACGACCGAAAGCAATTGGCGCACTCAAACTTGGTTCTCGCCGTTCCCCCGTGGCTGGATCTTCCCAACTTAATTGAATTTGTGGATTAGTCATTAGTTATTGGTCATTGGTCATTAGTCATTGGTCATTGGGAAGTTACCGTCTTCTCCCCCCTGCTCCCTGCTCCCTGCTCCCTGCTCCCCCTGCCTCTTCTGCTCCCCATTTCTCTATTGATTGGGTTCTACTAAGACGCTTACTGATGCTGCTAAAGATGTACCACACCAAGGACAGCCAATTTGCAGATTTTCCACAGGGGAAATTTTATGACAGTTGGGACACTCCAAACCATAAACTCCTTGTGGTGCTGGGGATGCCGATGGGCTGGGAGGTATTGGTGGTTGTGGTGGGGTTAAAATTGTGGGGGCAATGTTGTTAACAGTAACGGCGATTACTTGAAGTTTTAGTTGACCCAAATAAATGATACTGCCTTCGTGTAAAGGCATTTCACCTTGGACTAATTGCTGTCCATCGATGATTGGGGGATTAGGCGATCGCAAATTTCTGATATAAAAGCATTGCTGCTGATGGTGAAAAAATATTTCTACGTGTAAACCAGATACAGTCGGATGACTCAAAAGAATATCACACCGCATGGGATCTCTACCGATGCGGACGGTGCTAGGATTTTTACTTGGCTGTTGTTCGTAAATGTTCTGTACTCTATCTTGGCCTGTATCGTGCCACTGTAAAGTTAGTGTATTCATATTGCTAACTTAAATAAGTCTTATTTAATTACTTCAATTTCTCTCTGTGGGATTCCTAACACGATTCAGCCAAAGCAAGCAAGTGTTTAGCACAAACTTCAACAATCAGATTATCTTGCTGATGCTAATTTATCAGCAATGCGTGTAGTTTCGGGCAAGCGATATTTTGGGGTACAGCTTAATACATAGTCAATTGCCGTATTTAAACTGATGCGATGACCGATGGAGACATATAGAGGCTTTACTCCTTGACGAGTTCTTAAAACTGCTCCAATAGTTTCACCTTTATGTATTAATGGTTGCCAGCTACCTTTAGTGTCTGGCAATTGATCATGCTTACCAATTAGTAATGATTTTGCTACACCAATTGTCGGCATATCCAAGATAACTCCTAGATGACTAGCTATGCCCAATCTGCGGGGATGAGCAATTCCTTGACCATCACACAGAATAATATCTGGTGTAATTTGAATCTTTTCTAGTGCATCAAGTACGGCTGGTATTTCCCGAAAGGATAGAAAACCGGGAATGTAGGGAAATGATGTCGGGCGGTAAGCTAATGAGGTTTCTATAACTTGTAAATCAGGGAAACTTAGGACTGCGACTGCTGCACGGCTAATAGTACCATTGGACTCAAAACCCATATCTACACCAGCCACATATTGGACAGGTTCTTTAAGTTTATCTGACCGAGTTACCTGATTTCGTAAACTTTCTTGGATGGCGATCGCATCTTCCACAGTCAGAGGCCAAGCATGATGTTGATTAATCTTCATATTTACAGTAAAAATTAACAACTAAGTCTTTTCCGAAATATACATTAGACATAATGTATATAACAGTTACATTAATTTTAAAATTTTTGTAGCTCGTGAGAAAATTAGAGCGATTGATGTATAAATAATCAGCAATCATATTAACTTATTTTACGGAGAAAACTATGCGTAATGTTGCCAGTAGTCTTGAAAATAAGTCTCAGTATGGATTTTATATCGCCGGGGGAATATTGTTCTTATTTTTGGCAATGACAATCCGTCCCTTTGCCATTGTAAATGCTGGTGAGCGGGGTGTGGTTATGCAGTTTGGCAAAGTTCAGGATAAAATTTTAGGCGAAGGGCTACATCCGATTATGCCAATTGTCACATCAGTTAAAAGGCTCAATGTTCGCGTGCAAAAAAACACTTTTGAATCGGATGCAGCGTCCAAAGACCTCCAGACAATTACGACAGAACTGGCTGTAAACTGGCATCTTGATCCGCTAAGAGTGAATAAAATTTTTCAACAAGTTGGAGACGAGAGACTAATTATTGATGGTATTATTACCCCGGCTGTATCCGAAGTTTTAAAAGCAGCTACTGCTAAAAAGACAGCCGAAGAAGTGATTACAAAAAGAACAGAATTAAAGGAAGAAATTGATAATCATCTTAAAAACCGTTTAGAAACTTACGGTATTATTATAGATGATGTTTCTTTAGTGAATTTCTCCTTTTCTCCAGAGTTTAGTAAAGCAATTGAATCTAAACAAATAGCAGAACAAGAGGCTAAACAGGCTGAGTTTATTGCTCAGAAAGCGACTCAAGAAGCCCAAGCAGATATCAACCGTGCCAAAGGTCAAGCCGAAGCGCAAAGACTACAACGGCTAACTTTAACGCCAGATTTGTTACAAAAGCAAGCCATAGAAAAATGGGATGGTCGTTTTCCCACAGTGATGAGTGGTAACGGTGCTTTACCTTTGATTAATATTAATCCTAGTAGTTTATCAAGTGGAGAGAAGAAGAATTAGTTGTTAGCGATCGCCATAACTAAGCAGAACAGCGTAAATCATGAAAAGTTTGTAGTAAGGAATTTAGTCCTTAAATACTCAAATATGGGCTAGTTGCTCTAGTAGCAGGCGATCGCTCTAATCTTTAATAAAAAACTGTGCTATAATGATAGATCATGACCGCTTATTTAAAGAATTAATCTCGAACTTCTTTCTAGAATTTATCGAGTTATTTTTCCCCGAACTCAGAGAATATATAGAACCAGAATCAGTAAAATTTCTAGATAAAGAACTATTTACTGATGTCACAGAAGGTCAACAATATGAAACTGATTTAGTCGCACAAGTCAAATTTGCTCACAAATCAGCTTATTTTTTAATTCACATTGAAAACGAATCCACCGCCAAAGCCAACTTTAATCGGCGAATGTTTCGTTATTTTGCCCGATTACACGAAAAATTTAACTTACCAATATATCCCATAGTTATTTTCTCATACGACCGCCCCAAAAAAGCAGCAGTCAATCAATACAAAGTAGGATTTCCAGATTTCCAGGTATTAGAGTTTAATTATCGGGTAATTCAGTTAAATCAATATAACTGGCGAGACTTTTTAAGTCGTCCAAATCCAGTAGCATCAGCATTGATGGCTAAAATGAATATAGCCCCAGCAGACAGACCAAAAGTCAAAGCTGAATGTTTACGCTTGTTGGTAACATTAAAATTAAACCCAGCCAAAATGCAGTTAATTTCTGGGTTTATTGATACATATTTAAGTTTAAATCAGCAGGAAGAAACAATATTTAAGTCAGAATTGGGGTTATTAGAGCCACAAGAACAGGAGGAAGTTATGCAAATTGTTACCAGTTGGATGAGACAAGGAATTGAACAAGGTATCGAACAAGGGATTGAGCAAGGTATTGAACGGGAGAAAGATTTGATTATCCGTCAAATCAAACGCAAGTTGGGAGACATTGATAGAGACTTAGAAAATCGTATTAGGTCTTATGAATTGGATATGGTGGAAAGTTTAGGTGAGGAGTTATGGGATTTTTCTACAGTTGATGATTTACGTAATTGGTTGGAGAATCACCCAAAATTAAGTTAGTAAAGGCGATATTTTTTAAATAGTCTAAATCCAGTAACATTAGCATTGATCACGAAGATCAATATATCACCTCAGACAAACTAAAAGTCAAAGCAGAATGTTTAAATTTTTTGATCACATTCTGCTCATATCTGGGAAGATTGTAAATTCTTCCGGGTTTGGACTTAAATTTATTCGCAATTTCGATAATTTTGTAAATCTGCTGTAGAAATCTGATCAGCAGGAACCAGTTTATAATGTTTTTCTTGGACAATCTTTACTTCACTTTCTTCTATTGCTAGTTCAAACATAGCAATTAAATTTTGATCCATAAATTGTGCTGAGATAGAACGACAAATTAGCTCAGTAAATTTTTCAGTACAATAACCAATATCTTGTTTTGTTTGAACAACACCAAGCTGATCATTACCTGCTTTAGCTTGCACAGGTATAATAAACTGCGTACCGTTACGATTTATACCCACATAAATTTCATCTATTTCTATTTGACCTACTCCTATAACCGTAGTTCTCAAGTGATTTTGCAAAGAGTAAGCTGTAAGTCCCAAGAAGATATCTACTAAACGGTTGTAACGTATTTTGGTTAAAAGAGCCTGTTCATCACCTGACATATACCTATTAATTATTTCAGGTGTAGCATCAGGGATTTTAATTTGGATTAAATTTGCATTAGGAATAATCCGGTTAATTTGCACAAGTTGAAAACTATAAATACTAGTACCTTTCGACTCTATAATCCACTCCATTCCGGGAGGTGCTGTATTTGTTATCGATTTAGGAAGGGGTCTTCTATATCGAAAAGAATAAAGAAGGTCACCAAGATTTTTAGGGGGTTGAATATCTAATTGATTAGCTATTTCTGGAAGCTCTTCACGATTAAACTGAAAGTTATCTAAATCCGGCTTGTAGTATCGATTAAAAATTCCAGTAATTATAGAGTTGTATAGTCCTTCTTTACTCATTATAATTTTTTGGTTGAGGCTGATTGTGATGTGATATTTGCTTTTCTGAATCTGGGTTCTATAGTATGCGGATTCACTTGAAAGTATTTAGCTGCTTGCGTCATATCAAAACTTAGTAAACTACTATCGCCTAAATGTTTTATTGTTGTCGGTTGCTCTAAATTGATATCTAATGATTTAATGATTTCTAAAGCGACTGCTTTAGCTAATAAAGGGGGAACAGAATTTCCTATTTGTCGAAATCCATGCCATTTTGTGACATGGAATCTAAACCAATCTGGATAAGAATGTAAACGCGCTGCTTCACGCACAG
>PWQB01000225.1 GCA_003556955.1 Nostocaceae cyanobacterium CSSed10_463m | reverse complement strand
TAGGCAATATTCCCTTCAATAGCCAATTAGCAATAATTGAAGCCGAAGCTATCACCTCACAAAAGGCTGTTCTGGAATCAGAAGAGTTAGTTCCTGAAAATATCACGCAGACAGCTACTGTAGAACGGACAGACTATAACTACAATTACACCAACTTCGCTGAAGCTGTACGGATGCTTTATACAAATATTCATTTGTTAAATGCTGATGCTGAAATCCGTTCTCTTACTATTACTTCCGCTATGCCAGGGGAAGGTAAATCAACAATTGCTTTTCATCTAGCTCAAATAGCTACAGCTATGGGTCAACGAGTATTACTTGTAGATGCGGATATGCGGCGACCCAGTGTTCATACTTTATCAAATTTAAATAATCTATGGGGATTGAGTAGTTTAATTACTTCCAATTTGCCAGTTAGTAAAGTAGTCAGACAACTACCTTCTATGAACGGCTTATCCATAATTACTGCTGGGCCTGTTCCCCCTGATTGCGCCAAGTTGCTCTCATCCGAAAAAATGAAGCGACTGATGGCTGATTTCCATAACAGCTTTGATTTAGTTATTTATGATGTTCCGCCTTTAGTGGGAATCGCTGATGCTAATTTAATCGCTTCCCAAACAGATGGTCTGTTGATGGTAGCCAGGATAAACAAAACTGACCGATCTGTATTTGAGAGAGCAGTGGCTGACCTGAAAATAGCTCCTATTAATCTTTTGGGTGTAGTTGCTAATGGGCAGAAACATAATGTGAGTAGTTATTATTCTTATGAACCAGTGAAATAAAAATTAGGACTTACGCAAAATTCACTTAGTTACGTCATTACGAGCGATAGCGACGTAATCGCCTCAAACTCTGGGATTGCTTCCCTTCACTACGTTACGGTCGCAATGACAAATTTTGCTTGCGTAAGTCCTGAAAAATGTTTTCATCCTGGGCAGGAATCAATACAGCAAATAACATTAAGTGAAATTGTCCCAATTGACGGTACAATTTTTTTATGTAATTCTGACAAAACACGCTAGTGATTAAATTGCCAACCAAATCCTGATTACCTGGGCTACTGACAAGAGAGTAAAACGAGCGATCGCCTAAAACCATCTGAGTGACATCGGCTGTAATGCTGACTCACAGGCAGTTTTATGCCTTTTTTGTATTTATATCTGACAGTAGTTTATTCAAACATTACCAGATTGTGAATTTTGCCATATTTTCGGTATTGTACGGATATGGCTGTCAATTCTTGTATATGTTTGTGGAATGGGATTTTATCTGGTTGCTGTCAGAGATGGCTGTTTATATACCTTCACAATTATGAAGGATTTGTGAGGAACCAGCTTGAGTAAACTGGCCTTTTGCTGTCAGTCAGCGACGGGAAAGTTTTACACAGCTTGATGAACTGCATCTTACCGTGTTACTAGCTTCATTAATCAAATTACCGTAAGATTACTATTTTAAATGAGTAAATTTTGCGTGTAAATGTTATGTATAAATTCTGTGATAGAAGGAATGTTTTGATGAAAAAAATAGACAAAATTATCCCCGGTCGTGACGCTTCTCAACTTATTAGTAATCATTATGCTTATTGGAAATTTGGAGCAATTTCGCTCAATTTTCTGCTCCTGTTGACAGCTATTTCCATCCAATCAGCAGCTGCTGCCATTAATGTGGTTTCTGAAAATCCAGAACCTCAACTGAGTGCCTCTCAACACCTCAAAGCATCTTCTATAGTATCTGAACTTAAGTCGCAAAAAAATCTCGGCTTACGGCAAAGATTGTTGGCATCCAAACAAAGTCATCATGTCGCCCAAATCAATTCCATAAATATTAGTGACACTTTGACTGCCAAGATTGAGCCTGAAACCTTCAACAACTCCTTTTCTGAAAATAATTTTTCTCCCACATCTCAACAGAACTTAAACAGCAGCAACAACCTAGATAAACAATAATTTGCTGCTCAAAAAAGTAATATTGATTTGCCTTTAAAAGAGCAAGTACAACAGTCAAAAAATGTATTGGCACAAATAGACTCTTCATCACCTGCGGGCGACACCTTTGACGAGACGAATCAATTACTCCAAGAACTTTTAATTGATCCTATTACGACGGTGGTAGACCTGCCAGCAGCCACTCCTGGTTCAACTGCTGGTACTCCTTCTGCTTATGGTGCTAGTCAAGGACAAGCCTATATTGGTGGTGGTATATATTTCCCTTTCAATGAAAGTAAAGATCGGATAGATGCTTCTTTCTCTCTTGGTTTTGGGTTAGGAGATGAAGTTGAATCTGTGGGATTGGAAGTTAATATCAACGTTACCAGTGCGGGTGGTGGCCCAGAAGGTCAATTTTTTGACTTGGGTGATTTTGGTGATAGTGGCGGTATAGGTTTCAAGCTACACAGATACTTAGGGGATGGTGCAGCTGTCGCTGTTGGTTGGTCAAATCCGATTAAATGGGGAGATGTGACCGGCAGTAAAGAAACCATCTATGGAGTAGTGACTAAATCATTTCCACTGCAACCAGATAACCCTGAGAACATTTTACCTTTAACGGCTTCTGTCGGTTTTGGTAGTGGTGTTTTTCGTTCTAAAGGTGCATTAGAAGCAGATACAAATGCAATGAATCCTTTTGCCAGTTTAGGCTTGAGAGTCACTCCTCAAGTTTCCCTAGTAAGTAGCTGGACAGGAAATCGTCTCAATATGGGTGCGTCTTTTGTTCCTTTCAAAAAAGTACCTATCGTGATCAATACCCTGTTCATAGATATTACTAATAATCTGGATACTGGTGCTGGTTTCTCGCTGAGTGGAGGATACAGTTTCAGATTTTAACAACTGATTTATCTGGAAATTTCATCAAAAATAAAGACAATGAAGAAACAAAAATTTTCTATCTCTCTAGCTCTAGCATTAACTTTATTCACTTATCTAGTGGGTACACCTTATACAGCCTATGCTGGTCCCCAAAATAGTGCAGGCAGTAGCGAAGATTCCCCTTCCTCAGCTGGCGATACTTTTAGACCAGGGATACGTCCTATCCGACCTATAAATCTTTCAGAAGCAACTAGAAATAATTTGAATGAAGCTGCTAGGAATTTATTGAGCCAAATTGCAGCTAATAATACCCTAGCTCCAATTGCTTCCTCTGTCTTGCGAGATGGAGCCAATTCAGAAGAAGCGGCAAATCAACTCTATGCTTGTATACTAAGTGCTGGGGCATCACCCTCATCTCTAGAATCACTTGTTGGTTCTTTATGGGGTTTAGGTAGACCAAAATCAGATGGAGATACGTCTGGAGAAAAGGAACAACTCAATATAGTTTCTAGCACTGAATGTTCATCAGGATACACAGTCTTTGTTGATCAAGAAAAGAATCCAGACATAGATATCAATAAATTGAATAATGCGATTACTATTTATAACAAGATTGTCATGGAAAGTGATCCTGAAGTTCGTCGGAAACTATCACAAGACCCCCAGTTTATGGGAATTAGTAGTTTACTTAGGCAATTAAGGGCTACTTTGAATTAACATTAATTTCTGCCTGTGCTGAAAAATTCTTTCTTTCCATCTGAAATGCTTTAAATCTATTAACTGCCATTGTGCAGTAATTAGATTTAATTTCAAATCCTAAAAATATCCGTCCTAGTCCTGCTGCTGCTATGCCAGTAGAACCAGAACCGGCAAAGGGGTCAAGTACTACTTCAATCTGATTTGATGAAGCTTTGACCACCCTCTCAACAATACCTAAAGGAAACTGTGCTGGATGTCCAGTGCGTTCTTTTGAACTGCGTTTTTTACCTGTTGTAATTTTAGGAAACTCCCAAACATCAGAGGGATTTTTACCCAGAGGATTACATCTATATTTGCCATTCTTTTTCTGATGGGGATATTTCACATTCGGATCACGGATGTCATCTAAATTGAATGTATACCTCTGAGAATCCTTCACATAAAAAAGCCATTTTTCGTTGCGTGGACTAAGACGATATTTTGTAGAAACACCAGCACCATATTGCCATACCACCTCTTGGAGTAAATAGAACGGTGACTTATCCCATAATAAATAAGGTATAGGGACACATAATCCTTTGTGGGGAACTTCAAAATGCCCCACATTTAACCAAAATGCTCCATCAGGTTTGGTAATTTGATAAATTTGAGACATCCACTGAGAACAACTTTCAATATATTCATCTACAGACATTGGTGTTTCATATTCTTTACCAATGTTATAGGGTGGAGACGTAACAGTTAGATCAATATTGATATTATTTGAAATAAGTTTGTCTAAGAAATTCGTTGCATCACCGTGATAAAGAATAAATCCATTGTCAGCATAAAATGGACTACCTAAAACTTTAAATAGTTGTGTTTCTAAAACTTTTTGTTTAATTGAGAGTTTACACTTCAAATCTTCAGCAAAACTTTTTAATAGTGACGATGGAACCGACTGGGTGGCTTTGTGCGGTGCAATTCCTTCAGCCAGATAATTATTATGTTCCTGACTGGCTATCTTTCGTACGTTATCCTCTGGTTCTGGAACCTTCATACTGAACTAGGTTTTTAACTATAGGACTACTATTTGATTGTTGAACAAACACTTAGTGGCGTGGCAGGCTTAAAATGATACAAAAAATTGTAGCGACTACATCTAATGCACTATTTTACGCTTGTCAGTCTAGTAGTCCAGTAGGGTGTGTTAGCGCAGCGTAACGCACCAAAAGCCTTAATAATGGTGCGTTACGGATTTCATCCTAACGCACCCTACTGGCGTGGCAAGCTTAAAATAGTGCATTAGGAAAAAGCAGAAAACATTGATTTATCTCAATTTTCTCAAAAATCTATTGCAACATTTTAGCCTTGTCAGTCCAGTAGGGTGCGTTAGCGATAGCGTAACGCACCAAACCCTTAACAAAGGTGCGATAGCGTAACGCACCAAACCCTTAACAAAGGTGCGATAGCGTAACGCAC